>JBGQCW010000029.1:0-11917 GCA_041495565.1 Candidatus Acidiferrum sp. | reverse complement strand
ATCCTGGTCCGCTGACCAACGCCGCGATTCGCCGTCTTTTCGAGCGCATTATTGACGAAGCGCGCGCCGCCGAACGCGACGCCATGCATTCCGGCCACGAAGCGGAGAACGACGGGAAATAAAACCGGCCATTTTCCGGTCACTACCGGGAAGGTCCAGGAGAGCAGGAAACACTCATGGTCATCGTGATGCAAGAAGGCGCCACTGACGCCCAAATCCAGCATGTCATCGACCGCCTCGTCGCCAGCGGCTTCAACGTCCATCGTTCCACCGGCGAATCGCACACCGTCCTCGGCGCCGTCGGCGTTCACCGCGACTTCGATCATCGCGATTTCGAATTGCTCGAAGGCGTGCGCGAAGTCATGCGCATTACCCAGCCGTTCAAACTCGCCAGCCTCCAGTTCAAGCCCGAAGGCACCATCATCGATCTCGGCAAGGGTGTGCGCATCGGCGGCCCGGAAGTCGTTGTTGCCGCGGGGCCTTGTTCGGTCGAATCCCGCGAACAGATTCTTACCATCGCGGAAAGCGTCGCCAAAGCGGGCGCAAAAATTCTCCGCGGCGGCGCCTTCAAGCCGCGCACATCTCCTTATGCTTTTCAGGGCATGGGCGAGCCTGGCCTCAAACTCATGCGCGAAGCCGCCGACAAGTTCGGCCTCTTCACCGTCAGCGAAGTGATGGACGCCTCGCAGATTCAGATGATGATGGGTTACGTTGACATCTTCCAGGTCGGCGCGCGCAACATGCAGAACTACTATCTCCTTCGCGCCCTCGGCGAAATCCGCAAACCCGTTCTGCTAAAACGTGGCATGTCCGCCACCATGGAAGAGCTTCTGATGAGCGCCGAATACATCCTCGCAGGCGGCAATTTCAACGTCATCCTCTGCGAGCGCGGCATCCGCACCTTCGAGACCTATACGCGCAACACCTTCGACATCGCCGCCATCCCCGTCATCAAAAAGCTTTCGCATCTTCCCATGTTTGCCGATCCCTCGCACGGCACAGGACGCCGCGATAAAGTGCCGCCCATGGCCCGCGCCGCTGTCGCCGCTGGAGCCGATGGCTTGCTCATCGAAGTTCACAACGATCCCGATCACGCGCTCTCCGACGGCGCCCAATCGCTCGAACCGGCGACCTTCACCCAGCTCATGGCCGAGCTCCGCATTATCGCCCCCGCCATCGGCCGCCGCATCGCCTGAGCCATGCCTGCCGGTCACCTCATCTCGCGCGTCACCATTCTCGGCACCGGCCTCGTCGGCGGCTCCTTCGCTCTCGCTCTCCGCAAATACACCACGGAAATGCACATCTCCGGCTGGGACCACGCTGATGTCGTCCGTGAAGCGCAAACTCGCGGCGTCATCGATGAAGCCTTTTCCAGCGACCTCGCTCCCGCTCTGCAGAATGCGGACCTGATTTACATCGCGCTCCCCATCGCCGCGACCCTCGATCTTCTTCCGGAAATCGCGCGCCACGCGCCTTCTCATGCCCTGGTCACCGACGCCTGCAGCACCAAAGTCCGCATTACACAAGCTGCAACGGAGCTTTTTCCTTCCGCCAAAGGTCCATTCTTCCTCGGCGGTCATCCCATGGCCGGCAGGGAACTCTCCGGCATCGGTCACGCCGACGCCGATCTCTTCCGCGGAAACACGTACGCGTTAATCGGCGCATCTTCTGCTCAAGACGACCCGCGAATCTCCGCCTTCGTGAAAATTCTCGAGAAAATTGGCGCACGCCCGCTCTGGCTCGGCGCGCAGCAGCACGACTACGCCGTCGGCCTCGCCTCGCATCTTCCCCAGCTCGCTGCCGTCGCTCTTGCCAGCTTCCTCTACGACCATCTCGACGAAAACGGTCTCCCCATCACACTCGCCGGTCCCGGCCTCCGCGATTCGCTCCGCCTCGCCGGCAGCCCTTATTCCATCTGGCGCGACATCGTCCTCACCAATCAGGAAGTCCTCTCCGCCGCGCTCGATCTCTTCGCCCGCCGCCTCGACGATCTTCGCGAACGCCTCGCCTCCCGCGAACTCGAAGCCGACTTCGACGCCGCCAACGAACTCTACAAACTCCTCCGCAGCCTGTAGCGCCCAGCGCCAGCCATCCGCTGCTCAACGTCCGTGCTTGCTTTTCCGCGGCAGGTCAGTCTTCGGGAAACCGGCCTCCCAAGCGCAATCAAGAGTGATCCATGGAACGGGCCTGGCGTCAGTGCAGGTTCCTGCTTTTTTCTCTACTCTTGTGCTGCGGCTGCCGGTTGGCACCGAGGGTTCCGTATTACATAGACGGTGAACTCTCGATCTGTTACTATACAGAAGGATTTTTTCGCCCGGCCCATCCTTCCATCCACCGCAAATCTCAAGATGGGCCATCGCGGACGTAAACCCTCCCATCGGCGTCATTCACGTGGTTGACCCAGTCCTCGTGCCGCACCGACAGAATTGAAGTGTGCCAGACAGCACAGAAGGAAGAACCTCATTCGTGCTATTAGCTAGGGGATGTTTTTCCATCGCGCATCCAGGCCGTATAGGAGGCCTGCAGTTTAGATGAACGAGCAATCCTGAGGAATTCTAATGTCACTGCCAAATACGATGTTGCCCCTTGAGACTTTTGAACGGCTTAATCTGACTTCGCTCATCCTGGAAGAGAAGTTAGCCATTCGCACGCCGGCGCTCCCGCGCCCGGTGCTCCCGAGCAGGGTCGCCTTTGTTGGGAACTATCTTCCGCGGAAGTGCGGAATTGCGACTTTCACAACGGATCTGTGCGATGCCATCCACGCCGAGTACGGCGCGACAGAGCTGCTGGTGTTGCCGGTCAACGACACGGGAGAGGGATACAGCTACCCCGAGCGCGTGCGATTTGAGCTGTCTGAGGACAATGTAGCCTCGTACCGGGAGGCAGCGGACTTCTTGAATTTCAGCAACATCGACTTGGTCTGCCTGCAGCACGAGTATGGAATTTTTGGCGGACCGGCCGGCAGCAATATCCTGGAGCTGCTCCGTCGCATTGAAATGCCCGTGGTTACCACGCTGCACACAGTGCTGCGCGAGCCCAATCCTGACCAGCGCCTTGTGATGGCGGAGATTGCCACGCTCTCGGACCGCCTCATTGTCATGAGCCGGCAATCCGCTGAGATCTTGGAGGAAGTATTCCACGTACCAGCCGGAAAGATTGATCTGATTCCGCACGGCATCCCTGATTTGCCTTTTACGGATCCTCATTTCTATAAGGACGCCTTTGGAACAGAAGGCAAGATGGTCTTGCTCACGTTCGGCCTGTTGTCACCGAACAAGGGCATCGAAAATGTGATCCAAGCCCTTCCCAACATCCTGCTACACCACAGCAATGTCGTGTACATGATTTCCGGCGTAACTCATCCCCATATTCTTAGGCATGACGGTGACAAGTACCGGCAATACCTGCAGAACCTAGCCAAGGAACTGGGGGTCGAAGCCAACGTGATCTTTCGCAACCGTTTTGTGAGTCCCCAGGAACTGGTTGAATTAATCGGCGCGGCGGATATTTACATCACGCCTTACAAACACAAAGGGCAGGTTGTTTCCGGAACGCTCGCCTATGCGTTGAGCGCCGGCAAGGCGATCATATCGACTCCCTATCTGCACGCCATCGAGCTCCTGGATGACGAGCGCGGCGCTCTTGTTCCATTCGATGATCCGGAGGCGATTGCCGCGAAAACCGTTGAGCTTCTGGACAACCCGACGGCACGCCACTCCATGAGGAAGCGCGCTTACCTTTATTCTAGAGACATGGTGTGGAACCGCGTGGCACAGCAATACATGGGGAGTTTTGAACGCGTGTACAATGAACGCTTGCGAAATCCGCGTGCCACGTTTTCGGCCCAGAACACGGAGAAGGCTCTGGACCGGCTTCCCGCGATAAAACTCGACCATCTCTACCGGATGACGGATACCACGGGGATCGTGGAGCATGCCATTTTCGTCGTTCCGAACTATCCCGAGGGCTACACAACCGACGACAACGCTCGCGCACTGATTGTCGCCATTCTCCTGGAAGAGCTTGGAGTTACGGCGCCAGCGGGTTCCGCCGACCTGGCGTCCCGCTATCTGGCGTTCCTGTGGCTTGCTTTCGAGCCCGCAACAAAGAGGTTTAGAAATTGTCTGAGCTACGAACGCCAGTGGCAAGAGCCGGAAGGCTCGGAAGACAGTCACGGGCGCGCCTTGTGGGGATTGGGAACCGTTCTGGGCAGATCCAAGGATGCGGGCCTAAGGGCAGCCGCGGGGCGTCTCTTTGAACTCGCGATTCCGGCGGCTGTCGAATTCAAGAGTCCGCGCGCGTGCGCCTTCGCTTTGCTTGGACTACAAGAGTATCTCGACTCCTTCCCAGGGGATCGTGCGGAGCTCAATGCGTCAGAAGCGCTGGCAAATCGGCTGCTTCATTTGTACCGCGCGCACCAATCGGACGGCTGGAACTGGTTTGAAAATGTTCTGGCGTATTCCAATGCCAGATTGCCCCAGGCGCTTATCCGCGCCGGTGTACGCAACTCAAATAGTGAAATGGCCGCCGCTGGACTTGAGGCGCTGGACTGGCTGTCAACGATACAAAGTTGTGAAGTGAAAGGTCATTTCGTGCCCATCGGTTCGCAGGGCTTCTATTCCAAGAAAACCGAGAAGGCACGCTTTGACCAGCAACCTGTGGAAGCCTGCGCGGCCGTCTCGGCATGCTTGCAAGCTTACCGTGCGACGGGAAAGGGCCGCTGGCGAAAAGAGGCCTGGTCCGCCTTCAACTGGTTCCTGGGGGGCAATGACCTGCAAGTCGCGCTCTACGATCCGAGCACCGGGGGTTGCCGCGACGGGCTGCATCCCGACCGGGCTAATGAGAATCAAGGGGCTGAGTCCACATTGTCTTTCCTGATGGCCTTGCTGGAAATGAGGAAGCTGGAAGAATTAGACGGCACGCATAACAAGTCCTAAGAAAAAAGCGCTCGCATCCCCATTCCGAGCCATCATTTTCTAAAGCTATTTCTTTTTTCGGTGTGAAATCTTACGCGAGAGTGATGATGAACCACTACGAAACACTTTTTCAGCGGCATCCTGCGAACCCCATCTTGAGCGGAAAAGACTGGCCGTACTCCATGAATAGCGTTTTCAACGCTGGCGCCACGTTGCTGGCGGATGGCACCACGCTGCTGCTCTGCCGCGTCGAGGATCGCCGCGGACTTTCTCATTTGTGCGCGGCTCGTTCGGAAAACGGCGTGAGCGGATGGCAGGTCGATCGCGAGCCGACGCTGATGCCCGATCCGGAACGATATCCGGAGGAGCTATGGGGTATCGAGGATCCGCGTATTACCTATATGCCGGAACTCAAGAAATTTGCTGTGGCTTACACCTCCTATTCTCGCGGTGGTCCCGGAGTGTCTTTGGCCCTCACAGAGGATTTTCGGAGCTTCGAAAGATTTGGTGTCGTCAATCCGCCGGACGATAAGGACGCAGCGCTTCTGCCTCGAAGGATCAATGGATTCTGGGCATTGATCCATCGGCCTATGACGCCACTCGGAGCCCACATCTGGATCTCTTACTCTCCTGATCTGCGGCACTGGGGAAGTCACAAGCTCATGCTGGAAGCCCACCGTGGCGCCTGGTGGGACGCGAACAAAATTGGAATGTCGCCACCGCCGATCGAAACACTACGAGGCTGGCTGATGATCTATCACGGAGTGCGCAGGACGCCTTCGAGCTCGATCTACCGGTTAGGGCTGGCACTCTTTGATCTGCAACAACCGGAGAAGTGTCTGATTCGCGGCGATTCCTGGATCTTCGCGCCTGAAGCTGACTATGAACGCCAGGGTGACGTTCAGGACGTTGTATTCCCGTGCGGGTACACGATCGCTGCGGATGGGGACACCATCAATCTCTACTACGGTGCCGCCGACTCTTGCATTGCATTAGCGCAGGGCAGCATTCGCTCTCTCCTGAGCTGGCTCGACGCCAATGGCCATTCTCCGGAGTATCACGACCGGCGCCACTCAACTCGGAACCCGTAGTCCAAGCAACTCGATGTAGCATGTAGGCGCCGGGCTTCAGCCCGGCCCGTATCTGCTCCGGCTTGAGGTATGGTGCCGTACTCTTTAGGATAGCTTTTTCCTTGCCAACGGCCGCGCGTATGCCGCAGGCGGATTGTGCGCCGTCGATGTCGACGCCTTGCGGTAAAACTCCTGCGCCTTCTCTTTGTCACCCAGCTTCTCGTAGGTCTGCGCGATCAGGCACTGAATGAAGGGATCGTTCTGGTTGGCTTTCTGCAATTTCTCAAGCGCTGTCTTGTAGTCTCCCCCATAGAAGGCGACGTATCCCACCAAGTAGGGATAAAACTGCGCCTGTTGCGGGTTTCTCCCTCTGTCGAGGGCGGCCTTGGCGACCGAAACATGTTTCTCAGCCTCCGCTGCGTTTCCGCGCCGCGCGGCAATGCGTGCCTGCGCATGCTCCCAGCGGAACTCCCATAGGTCTGCACGGTCCGGCTTGATGCCAGGCTCGCGCAGCCCGCTGTCGTGGCCCATCTGATACCACTTGTACGCGGCGTCCAAATCTCCGGAATCGATGCACACGCGAGCGGCCTCGTCGGCGGTCTCTCCTTGTTGAAAGAAATCTTTGACGGACACGTAATAGTCGAACACCATCTGCTCGTACTCAGCCGTTTTCTTGCAGTCGCCCTCAAACGCGTAGGACATCGCCATCGCCCTCTGCGCCGCCGCTTTGCTCTGCGGCGTTTCCGCCACCTCGATCACCTCCGCGAAGTACTTGCGCGCCTCTTTACCTTTCCCTATCAGATCCATCACGATGCCCGCCGCATTGTTCGCCGACTGAGAATTCGGTGTGTCCTGAAGAGTCTTTCGGTAGAGCGCCAGAGCTTCTTCCAGTTTTCCCTCGCGCACCAACGCCTGGCCCTGCTTAATAAACTCAGGCTGTTCCTGCCCGCCGGGAGCTTGGGCGGAGAGAGATGCTACGGAAACGATGAGGATCACCAGGATGTCGCGAATCAATTGACGTGTATTCATAGCGAGGAATATCTAACACGAGTCTTGTCAATCCGAAAGGGCCTTGTATGAGCCGGTCGGATCCGCCTCAGGTCGTCCGGTTTAGCCGGGACTAGCATGCCCAATGCCATCCCAATCGCCTGAGCCCATTTTTTCGCTTGATCCAATGTTAATTACTAAGTATAATAACCCGCGCGACATACTGCGTCTGGCCCGCTTGCAGTACTAAGCCCATTCTTTCCAATCAGTTGCACTCTGCAAAAGAGTAAGCCGTTTAGAATCTTCGCCTTTTGCACTCTTGCGATATTCTTTGCGCTAAGAGTGAATCGGAACTCCTTTGAATTCATAGAGAAGCGCACTCTTTCCAAAAACACGGGGGTGGGTGGCCGTAGTAGGGTAGTCTTCTTCGACCATTACTTTAAGTTTGGCCTGAACTGCTATTCAGCCAGGTCAAACTAGCCGACTGGCCCGGACCTCAACTTCCAGGTTAGCTTCGACTTAGAGTAAACTGCGACCTTCGCTCCTTTGGGACCTTCATGGATAAACGCATCGCCTCCGCTGACGCCGCCATCGAAAAGCTCGCCGATGGCGCCACCATCCTCATGGGCGGCTTCGGCCTCTGCGGCATTCCGGAAAATCTCATCGCCGCCGTTCGCCGCAAAGGCACGAAAGACCTCACCATCGTCAGCAACAATGCAGGCGTTGACGATTTCGGTATCGGCTTGCTCCTCCAGCAACGGCAGGTCAAGAAAATGATCTCCACCTACGTCGGCGAAAACAAACTCTTCGAGCAACTCGTGCTGAGCGGGGAACTGCAAGTGGAGTTGAATCCGCAAGGCACGCTCTCCGAGCGCCTGCGCGCAGGAGGTGCCGGCATTCCCGCGTTCTACACACCCACCGGCTACGGCACGATGGTCGCCGAAGGAAAAGAGACGCGCGAATTCGACGGCCGCCAATACGTTCTCGAACGCGCCATTCGCGGCAATTTCGCGTTCATCAAAGCGTGGAAAGGCGATCGCTGGGGCAATCTCATCTACCGCAAGACTGCTCGCAACTTCAATCCCATGATGGCCACCGCCGCCGATTACGTCATCGCCGAAGTCGAAGAACTCGTCGAACTCGGCCAGCTCGAACCAAATCAGGTTCATACGCCCGGCATTTTCGTGGACGCGATTTTCCAGGGCCCGAAATACGAAAAGCGCATCGAGCGCCGCACCACGAGGAAGGCTTAGGTGGGACAGGCATTCCTGCCTGTCCTCCTATTTTTGTTCTTGCTGTAAACTATCGGCTGTGAACTTCTAATGCCCCTGACCGAAGAACAAAAACGCGAACGGATCGCCCGCCGCATCGCACTCGAACTTCGCGACGGCTACTACGTCAATCTTGGCATCGGCATGCCTACGCTCGTCGCCAACTACGTCCCCAAAGGGATGGACGTTATCCTGCAATCCGAAAATGGCATGCTTGGCGTGGGCCCCTATCCGCTCGAATCTGAAGTCGATCCCGATCTCATCAACGCCGGAAAAGAAACCGTCACCGAGCTCCCCGGCAGCTCCTATTTCTCTTCCGCTGATTCTTTTGCCATGATCCGCGGCGGCCACGTCGATCTCACCGTTCTCGGCGCTCTGCAAGTCGATGAAAAGGGAACGCTCGCCAACTGGGCCATTCCCGGCAAAATGCTGAAAGGCATGGGCGGCGCCATGGACCTCGTCGCCGGCGCCAAACGTGTCTTCATCGCCATGGAGCACGCCACCCGCGACAACAAACCAAAAATCCTGAAAAAGTGTACGCTGCCGCTCACTGGTGTCGAAGTCGTCGATCATATCGTCACGGAACTGGCCGTCATCGACGTCACCCCCGAAGGTCTCCTGCTGCGCGAACTCGCTCCCGATGCCACCCTCGAACAAGTCCAATCCCTTACGGAGCCGAGGCTCCTCCTGCCGTCAGGGGGACCGAAGCCCATGCCCGTTTAATCTTCCCAAAGAATTCTTAGGAACTGCTGAGGCGGCGGGCCATCGAAAACGAATAGTGGAAGCCGGAGACAATGCTGAGGGCGGTGACGGCGTAAATCAGGATACGAATGAACGCAGCGAGATGGAGATCGGGATAGGCTACGGAAAGAACCAGCGTAAAAACGAGAAGGATCTGTGTTGCCGTCGTGAACTTGCCGAGCAGGCTCGGCGGAAACGGCCGATACCCGGAAACAAGAAGAATCACCGCCGCCACTGTCAGGATAAGGACGTCGCGGCTCAGCACCAAAATCGTCAGCCACCAAGCCAGCTGCTTTTTGAAAGCCAAAATGAAGAAGGAGGACGAGAGGAGCAGCTTGTCCGCAATGGGATCCAGATAAGCGCCCAGCGCGGAGCGTTGATTGAGTTTTCGTGCGAGAAGGCCGTCAATTCCGTCCGAGAGGGCTGCAACGACCAGCACGAGCAAAGCCCACCGATATTTCTCGTAGGACATGAGAATGAGAAACAGCGGCAAGAAGCCCAGCCGGAGAAACGTGATTTGATTAGGTACCGTCCAGATGCGGCCTTTCATTGTGGCTTAGGATAACGCAGTTTCGGCAAAGCGGGTCACGCGAATTGCGCGAGATAGTCGGCAAGCGTACGCCCGATCTTACGGGCGAAAAGTTCATTCATCGAGGGAATTGAACCCGAGGGTTCGTCGAGAGAGACGCGCTCGACGCGCGTCATCGGAAAAAATACTGTGGAAAGACCAATACGCTCCCCTTCCGGTTCATTGATTTGGCGGATAAAGTGGTCAAACGAATTGAGGTCGATGCCGCGCATGGTGATTCCGGAGGGATTAATGGTTAACAGTTCGCCCCACGCTTTTTCCTTGGGCGAGTGCAAGCTGACAACGACGATGGAATGTGGGTCCACGGGCCCTGCCTTTTATGCAAGATAGAGTAACGCACTTTTCCCTGCTGCGCCGGTGGAATATGGCTATCGCCCCGGTAGCGCATCCCCGAAATGCATGATCATCAGCACAAAACTTGCAAGCAGCACGACGCCGGCCAGCCAACCAAGCGCGTGCGCTCTCTTCTGCTCCGTGGCATCCATCGGCTCGCGGTCAGCAAACAGTTTCCCCAGGCCGAATCCTGCCGCCAGTCCCCCGAAGTGGCCCCAGTTATCGATTCCGGGCATTAGAAAGCCAATTACAAAAATGGAAACGACCCACGACACTAATCTCGATCGCATCGCTCTCATGGCCATTCCGCCGCGCTTCGTGGTAATGGCAATCATTAATCCGATCAATCCCATCAGTGCCGTACTGGCTCCCACCGCTGGATTCCCATGAAAGGCACTGAGTGCAAATCCCGATACGCCCGTGGCCACATAAAGAAACAAATATCTCGGCGACCCGTAGACCTCCTCTACGACCGGCCCGACGTCCATCAGCACCATCATGTTGAAGCCGATGTGAATCAGCCCGCCGTGCAAAAACATCGCGGTCACGAGGCGCCACCACTCATTTCGATAAAAGATGCTCCATGGAAAGCTCTCGCCGAGACGATAGAGCGCTTCGCCGCTCATCCCCCAAAGGATGCTCAACCCGCCTCCACCGCCTGCGCTCATGGTTCGGACCAAGCTCACGCCAAACATCATGATATTCGCAACAAGCAGTGCCGTGGTTACCGGTGCAGCTCCGCCGAAAAGTCCTGACAGTCCCTTGCTTAGCGCCACCAGCGAAAATCGCAGGTTCGCGCCGCACTCGTGGCAGCGCGTTGCGCTGATTCCCACGAGCGCACCGCATGCTGGACAAATTTTCGGCCGCGGCTGCTGATTGCCGCCGCCGAAAAATCCGCGCGCTGCGTTCTTCCATTTCTCCACACGCATCTGCCATTGATAGGGAAGGGGCAATTCTCCTCCTTGCGACACGCAAACAGCATTCCTATAATACCCAAGTCGCCGCTCTTCTTCTCGGCGCGGCGACTTTTCCGAGGACACCCCACCTATGGACAAATTCGAAGAGTTCGGCAAACGCATCGACGAAGAGTTAACTCGTCTGCGCCGCTACGTCGAGGAGGAAGTCGCTCCCGAAACCGAGCGGCGCACGGCGCAATTCCTGCGCGAAGTCAGCGAAAAACTCACCCAGGCCGCAACCAAGCTCGAATCGCGCAATGCCGCGCGAAATCCTCAGAACCCGCAGAATCCCCCATCTTCATGACGCAGGCGGCCCTTTGAACATTTCAACCGAAGCATTGTCTGCTGGTTCAAGTCCCGCGAAGTCTGGCTTTCTTCTCATCGCGCTCTGCGTTCTCCTTCTTGGAGCATCATCTGGCTGCGGTTCGCGCAGGCCCATCGTCAGCCGCCGCCAGCCGCCCCCCGCGCAGCCCACAGAAACGCCGGCGGCAACCGAGGAAGCCGCGAAGCGCTCCACCGACGTACCCGAAACTCCCGCGGGTTCACCTGCGCCTGGGTCGGCTTCGAAGCGCAACAAGCCGGTACCCATGCCTGCTCCTTCCGGCTACACGGAAGAAGGCAATGCCTCCTGGTATGGCGCGCCGTTTCACGGACGGCGCGCTTCGAATGGCGAAGTCTATGACATGTACAAACTCACGGCGGCGCACCGCACGCTTCCGTTCGAAACGATGGTGCGCGTCACCAACACGAACAACGGCAAATCCACCGTTGTTCGAATTACCGATCGCGGGCCTTTTGTCGACAATCGCATCATCGATCTCTCGCTCGCCGCCGCGCGCGAAATTGAATTGGTCGGCCCTGGAGTAGCAGCGGTCCGCGTGGAAGTCCTGTCGCCCGGCGTCGATCCCACCGCCGGTTTTTTCACCGTGCAGGTTGGCGCCTTCCGCGACCGCGCCAACGCCGAGCGTCTCCGCGACCGCCTTGCCGCCTCCTACTCGCCTATCTTCATTCAGCAATATGATTCTCCCGACGGCATGTTTTATCGCGTGCGCGT
>JBGQCW010000028.1:0-11935 GCA_041495565.1 Candidatus Acidiferrum sp. | reverse complement strand
CGTCGCTGGGTAGTAGCGCGGTCGAGGCCATACATGCGTCCAACGAAGTGCAGATACTCGGTTCCCGTCAATCGTTCGAAAAGGCCCATGCCTTCCGGCACAACGCCGATCTGACGTTTCACTTCAACGGGGTTGGCGGCAAAATCCAAGCCCAGAAGCTGCATGCTGCCAGAGGTCGGAGCGAGCAAGCCCGTCAGCATTTTGATAGTCGTCGATTTTCCCGCGCCGTTCGGCCCGAGAAAGCCGAAAAATTGTCCGGCCGTGACCTGGAGATCGATGGAGTCGACAGCAGTCAGATTTCCGAAGTTCCGTGACAGTTTGTGAATCTGGATGGCTGTTTCCGGCATAGCGTCTCCCTGCCCAACCTCGAAAGTAGAAGCAGAACTCTAACACGAGTTTTGCAAGCCTTCCGAGAGCACATTCATCGGAGCCGGGGAGACAAAGAGTCGTCAGGCGGGCTTCGGAGGATTCGTCGAAGCGCTGGCAAGTTGCAATTCTTTAGCGGGGAAAGCGGCCAGAACAGCGGGCAGCTCCACTCGGAAAACAGCTCCACCCTCCTGGCGGTTGTAGCAGAGAATCTTTCCGGCGTGTTCCTGGATGATCCCAAAGCAAATGCTGAGACCCAGGCCGGTGCCTTTGCCGACGGGTTTCGTCGTATAGAAGGGATCGAAGACGCGATCCGGCTCCTTGAGGCCGGGGCCGCTGTCTGAAAACAAGACGACAACGTTGGAGCGGTCGCGAATGGTCTTGATCGTCAAGACGCCGCCTTTGTCCGCCTCCATAGCATCCAGCGCGTTGCTGATGATGTTAAAGAAGACCTGCATCAATTGATTTCCATCGCCGCGAACGCCGGGCAGGACCGATTCGAGCTGCAGTTCCACGCGCGTCGTACCGGAACGAAGGTCGAGCGCGCGGAGCTGCACGGCATTGTTCACCACGGTGTTGATGTCAAGGAGTGTCCGTTCGGCGGGCACCTGCCGCGCGAAACTCAGCAGATTTCCGACCAAGGTTTTCGTGCGGCGCGCCTGATCGCGTATTTTTGCGGCGATCGCGCGGGCTTTCTCCGGAATCGTTGGGTCGTCAGCGAGCAAATCGGAAAATCCGAGAATGGCCGCCAATGGATTGTTGATTTCGTGCGCCGCGCCCGCGGCAAGCTGCCCAAGAGATACGAGCTTTTCCGATTGCACGAACTGCGCCTGCAACCGTTTCAGATTCTCGATGGATTGTTGCGATCGAGCGAGAAGCCGCGAGCGGTCCCGGTCGGCCAGATGTGTGCGCAGGAAAATCAACAAGGCCAGGGGCACAGCGGCGATGAGTGTGGTCATCAACCGGAAATCGCGCACCGCCGGCGTCTCATGGCCATACCGCAAGGTGTAAATCGCAAACACGGGCAGGGATATGACCGCGGCCATCGCCAGCCGCGACGCCCAGACGTTTTGCTCTTCGAGGATCGAGTCCGTTTCGGAGGCATAGTAGTCATCGGTGGGAGCGTCGAGCTTGTCCCGAAGCTGGTAGGCGATGGCTCCCGCCAGTGCAAACCACAAGAAAGAGGAAATTAGCGGGAGATCGTACAAACTTCCGGTGTAATACTCACCCCTATCGGAAGCGACATCGATTACCAGCGAGATCAGCATGTACAGCGTGGCAGCGGCGAAGAGATTGGCATAAACCGTCCGCCAGGCGCCGCGAGTGCGCAGCCAGAGAATGCCGAATCCAACGACAACAACCGTGTTCTGAATATTCGTCAGTACGTTGTAGTTGTAATTGTATTGCGCCAGTGAGGGCGTCGCGTACATCCACGGCAGGACGATGAAGATGTAGAGAAACGTCCACCAGGTCAGGAGCAGCACGAAGTCCAAATACCCAAAGCGCAGATTCGTCTCTCCGTGCTTCCGGTGGGGCCGCAGAGCAAGCGCCGCCATCATGGGAATGCCCTTCAGGAAAAAGACGATGTCGCCTTCATAGAGATTCGGCAGAGCCTTATGAAGGTAGACCTCGTAGTAAGTCCACTCGAACTGTCCGATCATCCAGAGAGTACAGCTCAGGGCGATCAGCATCCAGAAGGCGTTTCTCCTCCAGTGAGGCGTGCCGGCATTCAGGAGCAGCCCGGCGTTTGCCAGGAGTGGCACGACACACTGCACTAGGTTTCCAAACGTGGAAAGCGATTGCGAGCCGCGGTGAAGCGACAGCGAGACTGCTGAATAGACGACAAGGATGAGAAACCAAGTCCCCAGCATCCAGGCGATTCTGCGGGAAGAAGACATACGGTAAGTATTCTAGTTTAGGCGCGCAGGGCAGGGATGCGTGCCGACATTCACTCCGGACTTGCCCAATGATAAACGAACTTCAGACTGCACTTTCGAGCAGGTGCGGCTTGCAATCTTGGAAGTCTGGCGGAGGAGGAGGGATTCGAACCCCCGAGACCCTTTCGAGTCTGACGGTTTTCAAGACCGCCGGTTTCAACCACTCACGCATTTCTCCAGTTTTGATTCTAACTCACTTTATGTGTTAGAGGACACTTGTGGCAGTTTGGAATTCGATTGTTGTATTTTGGTGCAACCGTAGTGCGCCCGGCCAATTTAGACAGTCAGCGCTTCGTTTTCTTGGTACAGCTGCAATCTTCGAGAAATGTCCGTAATACCGTCCGGAAGAACGCGAAGTACTTCCTGTAAGAAATCGGCAACATAGTACTTTCACAGGATCGGCAGAGGACTTTCATAGTACGCGCTAGGTACTTTTCTGGCTCTTTCTCCTAGTCCCTCATTGAATCTTGTCTCTTTTCTACTCAAGTCAATACTTAGCATCAATGGAGATGGCCTTGCCGAGGATACGAGTACTGGTGGCGAACCAACCCCGATTGATGCGGGACGTCGTTGCTTGTACGGTCGCAGATCAACTTGATGTCGAGATCGTTGGCCAGGCCGATGACGTTGAGGAGATCCGCGCCTTGGTCGAAGAGACCCGGCCCGATTGCGTGATCATTTCTCTGGAAGCTCAGGGGAAGCGACCCGACATCTGCGACGCGCTTCTGGGACTGTACCCGCATATCAAAATCCTTGCAGTTACTTTCGAAAGTAAGAGCAGTTTTCTCTACTGGACTTCCTCTGAGATTCACTCGAGCCGCATCGAGTGTTCGGCCGAAGGGATTCTAAACGCCTTGCGAGGAAAGATAGAGTCAAAGGAGAGCTAGCCGTGGATGTTCGTAAAGCAAGCTGGGTTGTCGCTTTTCCCGTTTGGCAGAGCTTTCGATGGGCGATCGTGCTTTCCGTGATATTCCTGGCCTGTCCCCTTTTCTTGCCGGCACAGGAGAACCAAGCTCCTGATCCCATCGCTCCTTCCGGGTTAGCTGCGGATAACCTGAATCGCGTGGCGGCTTCCGCGACTCAAGTGGAGGAATTACTGCGGAAAGAGCCTGGGCTGCTAGTCGAACTAAAACGATGGGTAGCGAAGGAGGCGACGGACAGGGGTCAAATCCTGGATGACACAGAATTGACCGACCAAGCTATTTTTGAGCGGCTTACTCGCGACCTCGAATTCCGATCCGTGGCCACCCGGCTCTTGCAGCGTTACGGCTACCTGATGCCGAACCTGAACCCGGATTCCGAGGCGGCTCGGGAGCGCGAGCTGCTATTCAGCGAACGAACACGCCGTATGACACGCGCCGAGGCCGGCGAAGACAATGTGCTAGAGGAAAACGGCAGCGAACGGAAGTTGAAACGAGCGGAAGTATGCGGCTCGACCAGCGACCGGGAGTGTGCGGAACCCCGTCAGCAGCGGGAGCGCGACACGGGCGGATCTTATCCACAATCACCTGTGCCGGAGAGAAGCCCCTCCAATCTGCGGGATCAAATGGTTGCGCGGCAGGCGCGCGAAAATTCCAACGAAGAGCCGGATATTTCTGCCCGGCAACGCGTGCAAACAATAGCGGATCCTGATTCTGGCGCGATTCCGCCATCAAATCGGCGGAAAAACGAGCCTTCTTCGTTCGCCACCGCGGCGACGAGCTTGGGAGACGGTAGCCCGGCTCATGCACCGGATTTGGCTGCCACGGAAATGCCTGCGGAAGTTTTTTCGGATCGGAAGCACATACCCAGGTCCCGGCCCGCAGGGAACGAGGAAAAGGAGGAAGTTCCGGGACGCCCGAGATTACTTGCAAAGGCCAATCCGTACGCAGATATTCCGTCTCTTTACGACATGTACGTGCAGGCTTCCGCCCGCCGAACGGTCCTTGAACGTTTTGGCTTAGACATCTTCCGTAGCGGCACGCCGGATTCCGGGTCTTACCCCATGGATCTTCCCGTTGGGCCGGATTACGTGGTAGGGCCGGGAGATGGCTTGGCGATTGATCTGTGGGGTGGGGTGGCGCAGCGCCTGTACCGAACAGTGGACCGCGAGGGCCGGCTCTCCCTGCCAGAGGTTGGCCCGATCCTGGTGAGTGGCCGGACGATGGCGGAAGTCCAACAGGCGGTTCAGCATGTCCTGAGAACTCAGTACCGCGATGTGTCGGCCGACATCTCTCTTTCACGTCTGCGTACGGTCCGCGTGTATGTGGTCGGGGATGTCCAGCACCCGGGCGCCTACGACATCAGCTCGCTCTCGACTCCGCTGAATGCCCTGTTTGCTGCCGGAGGCTGCACCGGGGAAGGCTCTCTCCGCAGCTTGAAACACTTTCGCGGGAAGCAGCTGATCGAAGAGATAGATGCTTATGACCTGCTCCTGCGCGGGGTGCGCTCTGAGCTGAAGCGCCTGGAAAATGGCGACACCTTGCTGGTTTCTCCGCTCGGTCCGCAGATCACGGTGGAAGGGATGGTGCGGCGTCCAGCGATTTACGAATTGCACGAGGAAAAAAATCTAGCCGAAGTGCTGGAGTTGGCAGGAGGAATCTTGCCCACGGCAGCCTTGCGCCACATCGAAGTGCAACGCGTCGAGGCGCACCAGAAACGCACGATGCTGAGCCTCGATATCTCCGAGACAGCAGATGCCGCGGCCCTGGCCAAGCAGTTCGAAACATTCGCCGTGCAGGGTGGAGACGTGGTGCACATTTTCCCCATCGCGCCCTACAACCAAAATGCCGTTTACCTGCAAGGGCACGTAATACGGCCGGGCCGCTATTCCTTTCAGCCAGGCATGAAGCTGACAGATGTGGTCTCCTCGCAAGCAGATCTCTTGCCTGAGCCGGCTGGGAAATATGCCGAGATCATCCGGCTGAATCCTCCGGACTACCGGCCGAGCGTGGAGAGTTTCAATCTGGCTGACGCGCTGGCCAATCCAGCCGCCGCTCCAGTGCTTCAGCCGCTCGATACCGTGCGCATTTTCAGCCGGTACGATTTTGAGGACCCACCAAGCGTCTGGGTTGGAGGCGAAGTGCGGCATTCCGGAGCCTATCGGACTTCGGGAGAGGCGCATTTGCGTGACGCGATCTACCTGGCGGGAAATGTGACCGCGGACGCTTTTCTGGACACCGCAGAGCTAATTCGAAACTCGCCGGACGGCTCGTTGAAGATTCTGAGCATCAACCTCAAGAACGCCCTGACGGGTGACCCGCTGGACAACGTCATTCTGCAACCGCGGGATCGCATCGTCGTGCACCGCAATCCAGCGAAAGTGGATCCGCCGAGTGTTTTTGTCAAAGGCGAGGTTGCCAAGCCGGGCCGCTATCCGCTGACTTCGAATCTCCGGGTCGAAGACCTCCTCCGCCTCGCGGGCGGACTCAAACGCAGCGCGTTCACAGAAAGCGCGGATCTGACTCGCTATTCACTCAACACCCCGCAAGAGAAAATCGGGGAGCACCGCGAGGTGAGCATCGCTGCCGCGTTTGCCGGAAACCCCAGCGACGATCTTCTATTGCGCGACGGCGACATTCTTACCATCCGGCAGCTCCCTGGTTGGAACGATATCGGGGCGTCCATCACGGTCAAGGGAGAAATGGATCATCCCGGTACCTACGGCATTCGGCCGGGCGAGCGGCTGAGTTCGGTTCTCAAACGCGCCGGAGGATTCCGGCCAACCGCCTATCCTGCAGCTGCGGTACTGGAGAGGGTTGAGGTGCGCGAACTTCAGGAAAAAAACCGGCAAGAGCTGATTCAACGCATCGAGCAAGAAGGATCTTCCATTAAGGTTTCCTTCACCGAAACCGCCAAGGATCAGGCGGATTTGCAGCAAGCCGCGCTCCAACAGCGGCAGCGCGTGCTGGAGGGGCTGCGCAAGATGCCCGTAGGCGGCCGTATGGTCATCAAGATTCGAGCCAACCTAGCGGAGTTTGAGAACTCTCCCGACGACATCGAAGTACGCGCTGGAGACAGCGTCTACATCCCGAAACGCCCCGGGTTCGTGATGGTCATCGGCCAGGTCTACAACTCCAATGCCATAACCTTCGAGCCAAGAAAATCGGCGCGCTGGTATTTGCAGCATGCCGGAGGAGCTACCCATCAGGCCGACAGCAACGCCATTTTCATTATTCGCGCCAACGGAGCCGTCGTGAGCGGCAAGGGCAACCTGTGGAGCGGAGGCGCACTCTCGGCGCAAGTCGGCCCCGGCGACACGATTGTCGTGCCGGAGAAGGCCATCGGCGGCGGCACGTTCTGGAAAAACCTGCTGGCGATTTCTCAGGTGGCCTCCAGCGCCTCGCTGGCTGCCCTGGTTGCGACGCGATAGGGATGAACAGTTTATGAATTATGGTAAAGCCATGTTCCTGACGATGGCCGGCTGGCTAGGAGCCATGACGGTCTTACCTGCGTGGCCGCAGAGCGCGCCGGACAAGACGGATCGAAGCGCGTCGAACGCTGCGACCGCGGAGAACGCAGCCGCAGTCTCGTCGTCAACCCGTGCGTTGCGTTTGGCTCGCACCGAGGATAAGAACTACACGGAGAACCGGCTCGGGATGTCTCTGCTGAAGAGTGTGTTGCGCGATCAACGCGACTTTTGGGCCAGCCCCGCGAAGCTCCGTCTCTCGGACGCCGACTGGCTCATACCAGCCGGGGGCTTGGCCGCCGGGCTCTTCGTAACGGATCGTGATGTCAGCTTGCATCTTTCTCATAATCCAAGAACGATGAGCCGCTACAACACGATTTCGAATGCAGGGGTCGGGGCACTGATCGGCGGCGCGGGCGGCCTGTGGCTCCTGGGCCACGCTCGCCATGACGAACACTGGAGCGAAACCGGTTTTCTTGCCGGTGAAGCGGCGTTGAACAGTCTGTTGATGGTCGAGGGATTGAAATATTCCCTCAGGCGCGAACGTCCCCTTCAGGGCGACGGCAGCGGATCGTTTTTTCAGAGCGGTGATTCCTTCCCGTCAGAGCATGCGGCGGCAGCATGGGCGGTGGCCGGCGTGATCGCGCACGAGTATCCCGGCCCGCTTACCAAGATTTTGGCCTATGGCCTAGCCTCCGCGGTCAGCTATTCGCGAGTGCACGGCCGCCAGCATTTTTCCTCGGACGTCTTCGTTGGCGGAATGATGGGCAATCTCATCGCGCAACAAATCTACACCCGTCATCACGATCCCGATCTAGGCGGCGCCGAATGGAGATCCATCGGTCAATTTTTTCGCGGCGAGGGAAGTTCCTCGGCGGGGAATCAGGGATCACCCTACGTTCCACTTGATAGCTGGGTCTATCCGATCTTTGATCGGCTGATAGCCCTTGGTTCCATAACTACCGGGATGCTAGGCCAGCGGCCGTGGACGCGCCTGGAATGCGCACGGCTGCTCGATGAAGATTCCGACATCCTGGAGGCGCCTGTTGTGGAATCGCCAGAGGCCAATCGTCTACTGGGCGCGCTGCGAGAGGAGTTCACGGCGGATCTCAGACTCTTGGGGGGCGGCGAAAACCGAGGACTTCGACTGGAATCCATTTACACGAGATTTACCGGAATTTCAGGCAAACCGCTGAACGATCCCTATCACTTCGGCCAAACCCTGTTCAATGATTACGGGAGGCCATACGAAGAAGGCGTGAACAGCGCCAGCGGCTTTTCAGGGTGGGCCACCGAAGGGCGTTGGGTTGTCTATGCACGCGGAGAATACCAGCATGCCCCTTCCGGTCCAGCCTATTCCGATGCGATCCGCAATTTCATTGCGCAGGCCGATGCCAATCCTGTACAGCCGGCCTCTCCCATTTCCACACGAAGTCAGTTCCGGCTGCTCGATGCCTATGTCGGTCTCACTCTGAACAACTGGCAATTATCTTACGGCCAACAGAGCTTGTGGTGGGGTCCCGGAAAGATGGGACCCTTGCTCCTCGGCAACGATGCAGCGCCGGTACGAATGATCCAATTGAATCGCACCACGCCCATCCGGCTTCCTTGGCTTTTTCGTTATATGGGCCCCGTGCACATGGATGCGTTTTTCGGCAATCTGCAGGGCCACCAATTCCCGCCGAATCCCGTGATCCATGGTGAAAAGATCAGCTTCAAGCCAACACCCAATCTCGAATTTGGCTTTTCAAGAACGGTGATTCTCGGCGGAGTCGGCCGACCGCTGAACCCTGCCTCCTTCTGGAACAGCTATGTGAGCGCCACCAGCTCGGCAAGTGAAACCCCGAGTAACGATCCAGGGAAACGCAGCGGCGGCTTCGACTTCTCGTACCGGGTTCCTTTTCTCCGCAACTGGCTGACGGTATACACGGATTCGATCGCGACCGATGACCCTTCCCCGCTGGCTAATCCGCCTCGCGCGGGATTTAATCCCGGCATTTACATGCCGCAATTTCCAGGGTTGCGGAAACTCGATCTGCGCGTCGAAGCTGCTTACACCGATGTTCCCTCCGGCGAAGCGAACGGTGGACATTTCATTTACTTTGACGGCTTTTATCACGACCTCTATACCAACAAACGCCAACTGCTCGGTAGCTGGGTGGGCAGAGACGGAAAAGGGGTTCAGGCATGGAGCCGCTACTGGGTCGACGCGCGCACTTCCATCGAGCTGGGCTACCGGCACGGCGAGGTCAGCGGGAAATTCGTACCTGGCGGAGGAAATGTCAATGACGGTTCGATTCGCGCGGAGTTCTGGCTTCATCGAGTCTGGAACGTGACCGCTTCCTTGCAATTTGAGCGATGGAGGTTTCCGATTTTGGCCGCTGGACCTCAGACGAATGTGACGTCTTCGGTTGGGGTCACGTTTTACCCGGTTGGCGGACGCCCATAGCGGCGAAAAACGAGATCGCCGGCAAAAGTACGGAACGAGCAGGTAGAAAGCAGGGGGAAGAAACAGTGACGCAAACACTCATCGATGTCGAGCTCGAGGCCACTTCTGGACGAGTTCGCACGTTGGCCTGTCTGCCAAGGTGCAGTGCCAAACGCGGACGTTTACCGTCACCTACCCAGGATGCAGTAAAGCAGTGAAGTCGACTCGAAGATAAAGGCAGAAAAGCGTGTCACAAGCCGGAACAAAACCGCAAATTGAGATTCCGTCCGAGCCCATTCTCGAAGAGGGTGGGACATCGGAATTGGATGCGACGATCTTTCGCGAGCGCCTGATTGAGCGGTTACGTATTTTGTGGAACCGACGGCATTTTCTAGCCCGAGCTGTTCTGGCTGGGATGGCGTTTGGCTGCCTCCTGGCATTCGTTTTGCCGGTTGAATATGAGTCTTCGGCGCAGTTG
Source organism: Candidatus Acidiferrum sp. (assembly GCA_041495565.1). Lineage (GTDB taxonomy): Bacteria > Acidobacteriota > Terriglobia > Acidiferrales > UBA7541 > Acidiferrum. The sequence goes on along the minus strand of JBGQCW010000028.1, from coordinate 2,339 downwards.
ATGCCGCCAGACGCGCAGTCCGGCGCGGGCATGGCGATGCTGGCTGCCCTCACGGCGCGCAACGGGAATGGCCTGGGCGCTGTCGCGGGAGATCTGCTGGGAGTCAAGAGTTCGGGCGCGTTGTTTGTCGGCATTCTGGGCAGCCGCACGGTGCAGAACCGGCTCGTCGAACGGTTTCAACTCAAGAAAGCATATGGAATAAGGCTCGGAGAAGACGCGCGCAAGAAGCTTGCGAAAAACACCGGGGTCTCAGAAGACCGCAAGAGCGGGATTATCACCATCACGGTGACCGACCACGAGGCCAAGCGCGCCGCGTCGATTGCCCAGGGTTATGTGGAGGAGCTGGACCAACTGGTCGCCGAACTGTCGACGTCTTCGGCGCACCGCGAGCGTGTTTTCCTCGAAGAGCGGCTGACGGCAGTAAAACAGGATCTCGACCAAGCTTCGCGTGAATTCAGCCAGTTTGCGAGCAAGAACGCCACCATCGACATCAAGGAACAGGGGCGCGCGATGGTGGAGGCGGCGGCCACGCTGCAGGGTGAATTGATTGCGGACGAGTCGGAATTGAAGGGCTTGGAGCAAGTCTATACAGCAAGCAACGTGCGGGTGCGCTCGGTGCAGGCGCGCATCGACGAACTGCGCCATCAACTCGAGAAGCTCGGTGGAAAAGGCACAGCGGATGCCGGCGGTGCGTCGGATTCCCTCTACCCTTCGATCCGCAAGCTTCCGCTCCTTGGAGTGACTTACGCCGACCTGTACCGGCGAACCAAGATTCAGGAAGCTGTCTATGAAACGCTGACCCAGCAGGACGAGCTCGCCAAAGTCCAGGAAGTCCGGGAAACCCCGAGTGTAAAAGTACTGGATGCCGCGGCCGTACCGGAGAGGAAATCGTTTCCTCCGCGAACGCTGATCGTATTTCTGTGCGTGTCCCTGGCACTGTTTGGAGCCGCGTTTTTCGTGGTGGCGCGCGCGCGCTGGGAGCAGATCGGTTCCAATGATCCTGGCAAGGTATTCACGCAGGAAGTGTTGCAGGCCGTGAATGCTTACATGCCGTGGACGACGCCGAATGGCTCGCGTCTGCAGGCATTTTCGAATCGGATTTGGGTGCGGGTGGTTCGACGGGGGAATGCGGCGGAATCACCGGTTTCACGCACGAACTAGCTGTAAGCAGCAGAAAACAGGAATGTTATAGGAATATCAGTCCTGTGACTGACGGGGCGAAGCTGTCTCTGGAAATTCACGATTGGAACTTTTCATCTATGCCTGTTCTTTCAACCATTGTATCGCCTGAGCAACAGGAATCCCGGCCTGCCGCGAGCAATCAAGAGGAGCGCTGGTATGCTGCCTACACTTGCGCGAACCATGAGAAAAGGGTTGCGGCCCAGCTTCGAGATCGTTCAATTGAACATCTGCTTCCCCTTTATTCTTCCACGCGCCGCTGGAAGGACCGCCGGGTGCTCGTCGAATTTCCGCTTTTCCCTGGGTATGTCTTCGTGCGTCTTGCGTTGTGCGACCGTTTGCGCATTCTGCAAATTCCGAGTCTGGTCCGGTTGGTGGGATTCGGTGGACAGCCGTGTGCGCTGCCGGAAGAAGATATTCACGCCATCCAGAAATGCCTGGATCGCGGTTATCAAGTCGAACCGCATCCTTACTTGCAAGTTGGGCGTCGTGCCCGAGTCAAGACCGGGGCTTTGCAGGGGCTGGAAGGTATCATCCTGCGCCGAAAGAATAGAACGCGCTTCATCCTCTCCTTGGAATTGATCATGCGATCGGTGGCCGTGGAGATCGACGGCATAGAGCTGGAATCGGTCGCCGCGGTGACTTGCTGACTCAGTCGGAAGCTCGCGCGATTCAGGTAAGACCGAATCGATTGGTTTAAACCGACATCAGGGTGTGGTCTGGTGCAGACGATGTTGGAGAGAGCTTCTCACTTGGATACTAACGAGATTCCTAGCGCCGGTGGTCCCGTTTTGACTGGAATCCTGCGGGCGAACGGCTGGCTACGCTCCGCAATCACAATCACGCCCGCGGCATCCAGACTAATGCCTGTCGGTTACAGCTTTGCAGACCAGGCCTTGGCGGTGGGAGCAAATTTCCTGGCAAACGTCGTGCTGGCGCGCACGCAAACGAAGGAAGAGTACGGCATGTTTGCGTTGTCATACTCGGTATTCACATTCTTTGCGGGCCTGCACAATTCTGCCATCCTCGAGCCGTACACCGTTTACAGCTCCGGCAGATACCGTAATCGTTTCTCTGAATACTTACGGTTGATGGTTCGAATCAACGTCTTCGTCGGGCTGTTGCTGACGATAACGCTTCTGCTGGTTTGCCTGGTGCTT
>JBGQCW010000027.1:0-11942 GCA_041495565.1 Candidatus Acidiferrum sp. | reverse complement strand
GCATCTACTCTTGCGGTCGGAACGTCTTTACGAGAAGAATCATCCGCGCAGGCTCGACAGCCTGGACCGCGCGTACGATTCTCTCAAGAACACAGCGGAGATTCTCGGCGGGCTGGAAGTTCGAGTGGAACGCGGCGGCCTGGTGATTCCAAGACTTAGTGACGCGCACCTGCCGGACGCGCGGGGAGAAATGCAGGCGCTGGCGGTGGACCTGCAACGCGCGGGAATCGGTACGCTGGTCTTCTCGAAAAAATTTCATGTAGGCGAACTGGACACGCTCGCGCGACTCGTGAAGGCATCGTTGCTAAGATCGGAAGAGCCGGCAAAGGACGTGGGCAACGCGTGGTGGCCGGCGCGACTTCTGGAGCATCGCGTGGAAGGCATTTCCGTCAATACACAAACGGAGCGCAGGGTGGACACCGTGCTGGCGAGTCTGATCGCCGCACTGGTGGCCTACGGCGGTCACTCGCCCCGCGAGAAGGCCGATGCGCCGATCCACGCGCCGGACTTCGACGATCTGGTGGCAAGCCTGCGACTGCTGGCGCGACTGACACCCCCGCTGGAAAGCGAGCGCGGGCTTTCGCCGGAAGATGCGGCACGCGCGATTCACGGCGCGATGGAAGAAGCCAGCCGCGACAGCGTTTGCATGATGCTCAGCTCCGTCTCGCAATATGGTCCGCGGGAAGGCGAACGGCCGCAGCCGTATTTGCTGCGTCTTTCCGAAAATATTATTTTTGAGTTTTTAAACGCGGAATTTTCCAGCGGATCGCTGACGCCCACTTCGGTGCGGCCGATGTTCCATCGACTGGGCGATGTGATCGTAAGCTCCGGCGCGTACTCCGGTCCGCACTCCTCGCAGCACCTGTCATCCCTGGCGGTCACGTGGGCCACGGATACGCATCGCGAAAAGCTGATCGATCGATTCTGGCTGGAACTGCCGGCGCGTGAAAAGTCGGCGGTGCTGCGCGGCACGGATGTCTGGTGCGTTCCGGTGCCGGCGTTGCGCCAGACGCTGGGCCAGCTAGCCGATGCCGGCGCGGATGCTCCGCGCCGTGAAGCGCGCAACATCGTTCTGAACTACGCGCGGCGCCTGGAACACGTGGACGCCTCGGCGAGACGCTCCGTCGCAGCCGGACTCAACGAACTCACTTCCATCATTGAATCCCTCTGGCCCAATCAGGTGCCCGAAGATTTGAGCCGGGGAGCCATGAAAGCTCTGGACAAAGAGACGGCTCCGGAAACGGCGGGGCTGCTGGCCGCTTTTGTGGAATCGCTCGGCCGCATTGCCGTAAATCGCGCCGACTATGCGGGATTCGAATCCATCCTAAGCAGTTTGGAACGCGCGCCACAAGATAAAGAGCATGACCATGTGACGGCATTGGCCAACCGCCTGGTCGCGCAGGATCGCTGGCTCTTGCTGGTGGATGCTGCGCTGGCGAACCGGGCGCTTGATCCCGTGCTGCCTCGGCTGTTGCAACGTGATCCCGAGCGGCTGCTCGACCGCATGACGCTGCTGCTCACCGATCCGAAAGGCGCAGAGATGGTGCCGGCGATGGCGCGGCTGCTGCGCACGATTGGTGTACCGGTTTTGAATCTCCTGGAGACACGGCTCTACGAAGCACGGCGCCAGCGTGTGACCGCAGCCATCAAGCTCCTGGCAGTGGCGGACCCCGAGCGTCTCCTGCGCGGTCTCGCTCGCGCCATGGCCAGCTGGGAATGGAACCTCCAGGATTTGGCGGTGAGCGAGCTTTCGCGCCCGGCCAATTCCGCTTCGGCGCAAAGTGCCGCTTTCGTGTTTTCGGCCATCCTCGCGGATGCGCATCCGATGGTTGTGCCCATGATGATCGACCAGATCGGCTTGGCGCAGGAAACCACGGCGGTGGCGCAACTTATGGAGATCGCCGCGGGAGAACATGATGTATTGCGCGACCAGTTTGTGCGCATCAAAGCCATCGAGGCGCTCGGCCGCATGCGGGCTTTCGAAGCCGTGGAACTTCTTCGCACGCTGGCGGAAAGCCGCGAAGGGCTGACCTACACGGAACCTTCGGGCTTGCGCGCCGCAGCGGAAGACGGACTGGCGATGATCGAGAACCGCCCGACGTCCGCGCGCGTGCGCGCCGCCTATGAATCCGCGGCGCAGCCAAGCGCAAGCTACGTGGTCCCGCGTCGGTACGTCCGCGTGCCGCTGGAATCGCCGCTTCGCGCACAAATCGAAGGCTCACACGCAGGTCTCGCTCGCGTGAAGACGATCAGCCTGGGCGGCGCGTATTTGGAGTCACCCAAGAAACTCAGCGTGGGGGATTCCATCAAGCTGGAGGTTCGCTCCGGCTTGCGGAAGATCAATTTTACGGCGGTTGTCCGGAATATCGGTCCGCACGGCAACGGCGTGGAATTTGTTCACATGGGCGACCAAGATCGCGAAAAGCTCCGCAAGCTGGTCCAGCGTCATCTTCGGCTCTAGCTCCATCCCTCTAAGATTATGCGGGGGACTGCCTTGCTCTGCCTGTAAATTCCAAAAAACATAGAAATCAAGCGCACGCTCGACCGCGCTACATCAAACTGTAGTCCATCCAAAATCCTGAACAAATCGTGGACATCCGCATAGCGACAAATGACGACATTCCCCTCCACGCCCTTCGCTTCGTACCTTGTCTCTTGCCAGTCCTTCCAAACCAGGTAATTCTGCGCTGGTTCCAGGTACCCTTCGCACGATGAGACTTTTCCTCGCAGGGCGAACGGGAGTGGAGTCCCCTGAGGCGCTTGACCCTGGAGGATGGTTTGGAAGTTTTTAGTTGAAAGGAACGCCGTATTGCAGTAAAAGCCCAGTATTCAATTGCGTAGGCTGGGAAGCGGCGGGATAGCCCGCCACCGCTAGGGGTAGCGGAAGATTCGCTGGTGCCACAATAGGAGGATTCATGCATCGCAGACAGGGTGTGTGTGCGTCGACCTTGACCGAGTCGGGATCGCGTTATCGATGGATCGCCTCGCAGCGGCTAGTTGCGCTGCTTATGGTGTGCTTATTCGTCTGCGCCGGGATGGCCCATGCGCAGGGCGTGAATACGGCCACCCTTTCCGGAACGGTCGTCGATCCTTCGGGGGCTGGCTTAAAGGGTGCAAAAGTCACGCTGACCAATGCGGCGACCGGCGCCACACGGACCGCTGTATCGGATGATAGTGGCCGCTACAATCTCGTTGGACTCCCGCCGGGCCAGTACAAAATGGGTGTGGACGGCGGGGCAAATTTTGCGGTCTACCAGAATGATTCGATTGTTCTCACTGTCGGCGAGGCGGCAACGCTAGATCCTCAGTTACAGTTGCGGGGTCAGCAACAGTCCATCGTGGTAACCACCGAGACGGCTCCCATCGAAACAACCAAGACCGAAGTCTCGCAGACCGTCGAGCAGCGCCGCATCGATAATCTTCCCATTAACGGCCGCAGCTATATTAATTTTACGCTTACGAATTCGCAGACCACCCGCGACATGGCCCCGACCATCGGTCCCGCTCCCAACAGCGGCTTGAGCATCGGCGGTGCACGCGCCCGTGGAACCGCGGTCAGTGTTGACGGCGCGGATGCCGTCGACAATTCCATCAACGCCATTCGCTCGACCCTCTCTCAAGAGGGCATCCAGGAGTTTCAGCTCATTCTCAGCAATTACAACGCCGAGTACGGCCGCGCCAGCGGCGGTGTCATCAACATCGTAAGCAAGAGCGGTACCAACGAATTTCACGGAAACGCCTTCGGGTACTTCCGCAACAAAGCCTTTCAGGCGCGCAATCCTTTTTCCGGTCAAGTCGATCCTGTCAGCGGCGCGCTCAATCCGGTCAAACAGGCCTACACTCGCACGCAGAGCGGCCTCACGTTCGGCGGCCCGATCAAGAAAGACAAGACTTTTGCTTTTTTCTCCTACGAATACACGCAGCGCGAAGAGTCCGGATTCTCCAGCATCGGCCTCAACCACTTCGACATGGTGCCTGTAACGCTTCCTCCCGCCGCCGGTGGCCTCACCGTGCAATTGACTGCCGACCAAGCGAGCGCCGTCAATTCTCTGTTCGCCGCGGCGACCCCAACTAATGGATTGGGTCAACTTGCTGCGAGCTACGCCGTCTTCATGGGCTCGGCATCGAGTGTCGCCCTGAACAAAGTGGATTTTGGCGCGGTTGCCTCCGCGGCCACCGGAGGTTTCCTCAATCCCGGCCCCGGGCCTCAATTTCCAGTACCGGTTGCTTGTGCCGCCGGGCAGCCCGTCAACAACGGTGCAACATGTTCAGCCGCAGGCGTCTATGTCGCCCCGCTTCCGGCTTCCTATGTCGGCCTCAATGGCGTTCGCGGCAACTTCCCGGTCATGGAGAAGACCAGCCTATGGTCCGCCCGCATCGATCAGCGTTGGAGCAATCACAACAATTCTTTCCTTCGCGTCGGCATTTCTCCGTCTCTGGCTACCGGCCTGCCGTCCACTTCGCAGAATCAGGTCTTCGGCCAGAATTCCGGCACACGCGCGGGCCTGAGTCAAACGCGCGACCTCAACTTCACGTTTCAGCATGACACTATCGTCAGCGACACCGCTTTCAACGAATTCCGCATGCAGGTCGCCCGCCGCGGGGTTCACTTTGGTTTTTCTCAACTTCCGGGCGGCTCCGATATCGCGGTGAATATACCTGGGTTTGCTTACTTCGGGCGCGAACCGTACTCCCCGGTAGACCGCATCGAGCGCCGGTTCGAATTCACGGACAACGTAACCCTCGTGCGCGGCAAGCACACTTTCAAAATGGGCGCGGACTTCAATCTCATCCAGTTGCGCTCCAAGAAGGCGCAGATTTTTGAACTTGATTTTGGCGGCGTCGCGAACTTCGGCAGCCTTGCAACGTCAACAGTCACGGGTGATGCGATCCATGATTGCTATGGTGCGGGTGGCGGCCATGATGGGACTTGCGCTGCGGGTGAATTTTCTTTGCCGGGCGCAACCCCCGTGCAATCTTACGGCCTGGGACTTCCGTCCATTTACATCCAGGGAATTGGAAGTTCCAACAACCCCTTCGACAATATCCCCATGGGCTTCTTCCTGCAGGACAACTGGCGAATCAACCGGCACCTCACCGTCAATTACGGTGTGCGCTATGACGTGGAAATCAGCCCTCTCCTCGCTCCCGGAACGGCCCTAAATGCTGCCGCGGAGAAGGCTCTCGGTGTTGGGGAAGGCATTCCGCGCGATTACAACAATGTCGCCCCCCGAATTGGCTTGGCCTGGGATCCCGCTGGCAATGGCAAGACCGTTATCCGCGCCGGCTTCGGGATTTTCTACGACCACCCGCTGCTGGCCACTGCTTTCGACGCCGCAACTGCCGACGGTGGCCGCTCCGTACAGTTGCTCTCTATTGGCGGTATACCTTCCGCTTGCGGGCTCGTCACCCCAGATTGCGGCAACGGCAAGGACTCTGTTGGGAACCTCAACGGTTCTTCCATTTTCCAGGGCGTGCTGAACGCGCCTTCATTCTTGAACATGTTTTACCTTCCCAATCAGCAGCGTTTTGATCCTCTTGCTCCCAATTCGCTCTTTGCCAATCAAAATTATTTGACCGCGGGATTCCCGCTTCCGATTCTGCCCTTTACACTTCCGTTGGCGAAAAACTTCGTCTACGGTTACGCAAACCAGGCGAATCTCACCATCGAGCGTGAAATCGCCGGCTCCTGGAAATTCAGCCTCGGTTTACAGCACTCCCGCGGGGTGCACTTGAATCATGCGCAGGACGTGAATAGCACCGATCCCCGTCTGCTCGCTCAGAACGCGTTTAACGCCGTTGCTTCGGGCCTCAGCGTTTCTAACCCGCTTGCGGTTCAGGCACCTTCCTCGAATGTGGCCCCGACGGCCGCGACGTGCGGCATTGGGGTTGTTGCACCCAGCGCGCTAGGGCAACTCTTCGGTTGCCCTGCCCCATTGGCAAGCCTCAACGGCCAGTATGTCGGCACGGCGGCCTTCTTCAACTTCTTCCGCCCCTCCGGCCCCAATCCCTCATTCGCCGGTTTTGTTGCGCCGGGACAGCCTCTATCCGTCGGGTACGCAACTCAAGTCTTTCTGGCGAATTTGGCCGGCTTCCCCAAAGGCTTCGGAGTTCCCGTTCCTTTCAACAGCGTCGACGCGCAGCTCTCCAATGCCAGCTCCTGGTACAACGCTCTGACCTTTAACCTCTCGAAGCGGTTCTCCCATGGCTTCGAGCTGCTTTCCAGCTACACATGGTCCCATTCCATTGACGACGCAACCGACCTGCAATCCCCTCTCGAGCCTCAGGACAGCCGCTTCCTCAATCTGGAGCGCTCCAATTCCGTGAACGACCAGCGCCACCGCTGGGTAAATAGCGCCGTCTTCCAATCGGCCGGCGCCAAGTCCGGTGATGGTTTCTTCAAGCATCTCGTCGCCGATTTCACTCTTTCCCCCATCATCGAGTACTCCTCCGGCAGGCCGTTCAACGTCATTACCGGTGAAAACGCGCGTCTCGACTTTAGCGCGTCTACGGGACGCCCTTCGGTTGGCGGAGCCATCTCTTCGCCCTTTATTCCCGGCGTGACTTTCGGTCCGCCCGATGTCTGTCTCAACAGTGATGGCTCGAAGTTCACAGTGCCTCTCGTTTCTCCGCCCGCGGGCTGCAACGGAAATCTCGGCCGTAACGCCTTCACATCACCCAACTTTTTCCAGGTGGATATGCGCCTTTCCCGGCGCATTCCACTCGGTGATCGCTTCAAGATCGACGTTATCGCCGACGCTTTCAACCTCCTCAACCGCACCAACATTGCCGCCGTCAACCAGCTTTGCGACACCTTGGTCGGCGGCTCGGCCTGTAGCGCGGGCCAGCCAACGGCCTCTTACGACGCGCGCCAGTTCCAGTTTGCGCTCAAGCTGAGCTGGTAGGAAGAAAGTCCAAAGTCGACAGGTGAAAGTTTAAAGTAAAGAGGGCCCCTACCGCGGGGCCCTCTTTGTTTTAGAGGGAGTTTTGAAGAGCATAGCATTGCGAGTAAAGTAAGAAGACCCTTTCTTGTGAACCCATTGGAGAACGAATGAACGTTGCCCTGATCAGCGGTGTGATTCTTGTAGCGGTCCTGGTGCTCTGGCTCGTTTTGCAGAGTTCCCAAGAACACCAGAAGAGCAAGGCTCTCGAATCGCAGATGAACGAATTGCGCCGCGACTTGCAGACGATTGCAACGGCGCAGGCCCAGAGCACCGGACAGGTGAAGGCCATCGGCGATACCGTCTCGCAACGCCTGGAAAGCGTGACGTCCGCCTTGCAGGACGGCATCAAGAATTCCGCACAAATCACAGGCCAGATGACTTCGGACGCGCAAACCAAGATGGCCGACGAACTCAAGAACACCCGCGAGCAGATCAGCCAGATTCAGAAGCAACTCGGAGCCGTGCAGCTTGCCGGCCAACAGATGTCGGATACAGCGCATACCCTCGAAGGCATTTTGGGCGGCGCCAAATCCCGCGGCTCCTTCGGGGAAGTCACGCTGGAACGCTTGCTGGAGGATTCTCTCCCGACAAGTCAGTACGAAATGCAGTACCGCTTCTCGAGCGGCGAGGCGGCCGATGCCGTCATCAAGCTCCGCGACAAAAAATTAATGGCTATCGATTCGAAGTTTCCGCTCGACGCTTACCGCAGAATCGCCGCCGAGGGTGACGAAGCGAAGCGGGCGTTTGCGGTCGCGGTGAAGGGCCACGCGGACGCCATCTCCAGGAAGTACATCGTGCCGAATGAAGGAACGCTCGATGTCGCCTTGATGTTCGTTCCTTCGGAGAGCGTCTACTACGAGCTCCTCTCGACCCAAGACAACAAAGGCCAGCCTCTGGATGCCTATTGCCGCGATGGAAAAGTAATCGCTGTTTCGCCGAACACGCTTTACGCGCACTTGTGCGTGATCTCCATGGGGCTGCGAGGCATGCAGATGGAGGAGAATGCCAAGCGTCTGCTGGCGAGTCTTTCCGGCATGGAGAAACAGATGGAGAAGTTCGCAGATAAATTTGGTGTCCTGGGCACGCACCTGAAAAACGCGCAGCAGAGTTACAGCGAATCCGACAAGCTGTTTGAAAAGGCGCAGAACACTCTGGAAGGCATGCTCGGAGCGGGTGGAGAGGATGCCGCTCTTGAAACCGCACAGGGTACACTTGCGCTCCCGGCCGAGGCGAGCGCCAAGAAGAGCGCCTAGTCTTTCTCTCCAGAATTGGTACAGCAGGAACTCCGTTCCTTCCGTTTGTCTTTTCTTCCAGCAATCCGCGTCATTGCGGGCGCGCGAACGACGGGATCAGCCGGATGGAAATCAGGAAGCTGCCGTTCTTCCGGCCGATCAAATCGAAACGGGCGAAATTCTCCGCGCCACCGCTGCTGGAGATCCGCACCGGATTGCCGCCGGCGAGTTCCGCGATATCCGGTGCGAGGTTGCGCGCTTCGAGCGCAATTTTCGCCGCTGTGCCACGAACGTGCACGGTGAGTGCGCGATGCTCGCCCGCCTTCATCGGCGATGAATCTGCCTCCAGTTCGAGCCTGGCGAACGTAATGGCAAGAGGAGGCGCCTGGCGCTTGGCGCAGGAAATTTCGGCCGTTGCGGGCCCGGGCTCCAGATCCATCGGAGGAAGGACCACCAGAGAAACAGGCGAAGACGCGAGCACGATCGCCGGCCGGCCCGCGACCGTGACTTGGTTGGCGTCGGCGTCGCCGCAAAAACCCCGCCCGAGCAGTTCAAAACGATCCGTCAACGAAGCCACGCGCGGCGCGGACGCTATCTGTACCGAAGACGATGCGGCTTCCGAAAGCGAGAGGATCGCCGTAGTGACACGGCCCGGGCGCCCTTCGATCGAAGCAAAAAGTACGCCGAGATTCAGGGGCGCGACGAATAGAGCCCGGCCCGTCACATTCGTCGTGAGCTTGTCGCCGTTTGAGAAATTGACGGTAACACCGGGCGTCAGCCTGCCGTTGATGTCCAGGACGGCAAGCGTTGCGCGTTCGCCCGAAACTATTCGCCGCGGAAGCAACAGTATCCGCGCTCCGGACGCCGCCGGCGCCTGCTGCGCGGACGGCGGAAATGAAAATACCTGCGCGACGGCAAAGAGAGCTCCAAGCAATACGCCGCTTCGAAAGAGGCTGCGCAAGGACATGCGTGCAATTGTAGTGGAGAACCTCGTATCGATGAAAGCCGTACCGGCCCGCAACGCGGGAACTCGCGTGCCCTAGGTGTTCTCGCGCAGGACCGGCGCTTCGGCGATGGCCGCGACGGTTTCGCCTTGGGCTGGGCTTTTTTTGTTGCGCTGAGTGCGTGCATCTTGCGCTGGTAGTGTGTGGCTGCTTTGGCGGTGGGGAAGGCTTTGGTGTGGCGGGTGCGGTCGGGTGCGGACCAGCGGGCGTAGAATTTGTCGTACTTCTTGAGCATGATGGTGTCCTTGTGGTGACCGTGTTGCGCTTCGCCTTTGTTTGCGCGGGTTGTGCCCTCTGAGCGAGTAATCAGTAGGGTTCACAGGCTTTCGCCGCTGTTGTGGCTCTGTTAGCGTGGGAGCAGGATTGCCGGATACAGGTGTGGGCGGGGTGTAGTCTGACAGCAGCAATGGGAGCGAGTGTGCGAATCGCAAGCGGCGGCGTGAGCGACGTAGGTCGCGTGCGCACGAACAATGAAGATTGCTTCCGCATCGTCACGCCGCTAAACCTTTTCGTGCTCTCCGACGGCATGGGCGGCGAAGCTCACGGCGAAATCGCGAGCGCCCTGGCCGTTGAAACGCTCGTAAAACATTGCGTCGATGGGGAGAAGAATCCTGCTGCTCCGTATTTCGGCCAAATGCAGCCCAGTTGGAGCGCCAGGACGAAACGTCTTGTGAGCGCCATTCACCTGGCCAACAAGAACATCTTCAAGTCCGCCGAAGACCATCCCGAACAGCACGGCATGGGCGCGACGATGACGGCCGCATGGATCGACGGCGCGAAGCTGAGCATCGCTCACGTCGGAGATAGCCGCGCGTATCTGCTCCGCGTCGGCAGTTTGCTGCAACTCACGCAAGATCATTCGCTCGTCGCCGAACAAGTGCGGCGCGGCATTTTGACGGCCGCCGAGGCCGAAGAGAGCGAAATGCAGAGCGTGCTGCTCCGCGCGCTGGGTGCGCAGCCGGAAATTGAGGTGGACGCCGAAGAACACATGCTCTTTGCCCAGGATGTTCTGGTGCTTTGCTCCGACGGTCTAACGCGCATGGTCACCGAGCCCGAAATCGCGGGCACTCTCCAGGCGGAGACGGATCCCACCAGGGCGTCGGAGAAGCTCATCGCGCTAGCTAATGAGCGCGGTGGCGCGGACAACATCACCGTTGTTGTCGTGCGCCTCGAAACGGATTCCAAGGGATGGTTTTCCTGGCTGCGCCGTGGGGCGCGGAAAAACGCAAGCGGAAACGGTTCCGCTGGAGGAAATTGAGATGCCGAAGCTCAGCCTCATGTTCGAAGATAAAATCATGCAAGAGCTGCCCGTGGGCAGCCGGCCGATAACCATTGGCCGTTCGCCGGACAACGATTTGCCCGTCGATAACCTCGCCGTGTCTAATCACCACGCGAAGATCTATTTTGAGGCGGGCCGGCTGGTCATCGAAGACCTCGACAGCCTGAACGGCACGTTTGTGAATGATCTCCGCATCGAACGCGCCACCTTGCACGACGGAGACAAGATTCATATCGGCAAGCATCACATCAAGGTGGACACCAGCGGCGATGCGCCGGTCCCCTGGGACACCGGGCGGAAAACCGCCGCTCCGCGCATCAATGAAACGATGGTGCTGGACACGAAAGAGCGCCGCCAGATGCTGCAACAGGCTGCCGCCATGGGCGAATCCATGCAATTTGCCGGGACCCGCATGAAGGTTCCCACTCTTGTCGTGTTGAATGGAAGAACGGATCAGAAGGAATATGTTTTAACCAACAAACTCACGGTCATCGGAAAATCCGGCCTGGCCACGGTTCGGCTGAAAGGGTGGTTCAAGCCCCCGATGGCCGCGCAGATCAATCAGCGCGATGACGGCTACTACCTCGGCCCCGGCGACAAGGTGCCCAATGTGAATGGCGCTCCCATTCAAGGCCCGGTGCGGCTCAACGACGGCGATCTCATCGAAGTCTCCGGCGTGCGGCTGAATTTCATCTTCCGCGAGTAGCGCGCGATCCGCGATGGCAGCTCCGTCAGAAGGATTCTGGCAGCGGCGGGGCGCTTTCGGCCTCTACGAACTCCTTCAGTCCTGGTGGCGCCATCGCGCCTCGTTTTTGCTTAGCCTCATCATCACCGTCTCAGCGCTTGCACTTTATTATTTTGTTTTTCTTCAAGAAAAAAAGACTCCCCTGTCCGAATTCGCCGAACGGCTAGAGTTGGATACTCTGGACACGCGCTTTCGTTACCGGTCGCGCGGAGCCACGCATGCCGATCCTCGTATTGTCATCGTGGATATCGATCAGCGTTCCCAAGAGGTCCTCGGGCGCTGGCCATTTCCGCGCACGAATTTCGCAAGAATGCTGGATGCTCTGCACAGGGATGGAGCGAGAGTAGCGGGATTTGACATCACGTTCAGCAAGCCGGAGTTGGATCGCAACGCGGCCGGACTGCGCGCGCTTTGGGCGAAGCTGGAAGAACGACAAAAGGCCGGCGCAACAATCGACCCAGAGATCGCCGCCGAAGTGCAAAAGCTTGCGGTGGCCTCGGACGCCGATAAACAGTTCGCCGAGGCAATCCAGCGGTTCGGGCCGGTGGTGCTGGGGAATTTTTTCCTCTACACCGACGCGGATATGCGGGGCATCGATGACGCCACGCTCGACGCGTATGCGAATCAGCTTGGTTTTTTCGCATTTCCTCAAGTCATCGGAAATCGTCAGGGTTTCCAAAAGGAAGACCGCATCCACTTGATCGAGGAGTTTGCCGCCGCGGGAATGCTCCCGAAAGG
>JBGQCW010000026.1:0-12056 GCA_041495565.1 Candidatus Acidiferrum sp. | reverse complement strand
GGTCTGGCGAAAGAAGGTTTTATTCCTGTGACCGGCACCTACGGCGTGTTTGCTGCGGGCCGCGCGTGGGATCAGCTTCGGACCACGGTTTGCTACAACAATCTAAATGTGAAGATTGCCGGCGCTCACGGAGGAATCTCCGTGGGTCCGGACGGCGCGACGCACCAATCGCTGGAGGACATCTCGCTGATGAACATTCTTCCGAATATGCATGTGGTTGCGCCGTGCGATTCGGTGGAGGCCGAAAAAGCGACGCGGCATTGTTTGCTGGAAATCGACGGGCCCGTCTATTTGCGGTTTGCGCGTGAAGGGACGCCGATCGTGACGAAGCCGCAGACACCGTTTCAATTCGGCGTTGCGAACATTATTCGCTATCGGAGGGAATCACCCCAATTCATCGACGCCTTCGAGACGAAGAGCTCGCGGGAATATCAAAACGAAGGGGAAGACGCATCGATCGTGGCTTGCGGCCCGATGGTGCCGGAGGCCATGCGGGCAGCGTGGCTGCTGAAGGAAGACTACGGAATCGAAACGCGCGTTATTAACATGCACACGATCAAACCGCTGGACAGCGAGGCCCTGGTTGCGGCGGCCGCGGAAACACAGCTTGTCCTGACCGTGGAAGAACACCAAAAGGGAGGCTTTGGAAATCTCGTGGCGGGGGCCATTCTGCGCGAGCGAAAGGATTTCGCGCAGCCGCTCTTGCTGGACATGATTGGGGTCGAAGACCGCTTTGGGCTGTCCGGAAAGCCCTGGGAGCTGTTGCAATCTTTCGGACTCACGGCAGAGCATATCGCCGAGCGGTTGCTGAATCTTCACGGCAGGAAACGGAGACTGGATCATCCGAAGCCGAAGGGCGAAGCCACAATGGACACGATGGAGTGCAGCCGGTGCCACAACAGAGTGTCATGGGACGAATATCTGAGCGAATTGCCCATGCCCGCGGACGAAATCTGTGTCGAGTGCGAGAGGTATTCCAGGGATGGCTGCGCAGAGTGCCGGTCCGGATGGATGCGAGCGAATCCGGCCTTCATTTTTATTTGCCGCGAGTGCCGCGAGGTGGTGGTGCCTGCCTAATTGAGCCGCTTACTCGGAAGTCATTGCCGGACCCGTTCCGCCCAAGGCCGTCCGTTAGACGCTGTCGGCAAATCCTTTTCACCCGTGAACGGGCTACTCGGCCACGCGGTAAACTCATGGTAAGTCGGATTACCGGACATCTTGCCCCCACGGTCCACGAACGGGGTTCTGGGAAGTTGGAACAGGAGGGGACCTTCGTAACTTGAACGTATTACGCGGGTATCGAAAACTGGCTCGCTCATCGCGCCTGACGAACCTCAGAAAAAGAACAGCGGCACGGAGGCCGCCAAGTCGTACGAGTTTTTTCCGAGGCTATTCGAATTCCTTCAAGGTGCGCGCCATCTGGGTCATCCTTTCGTCCATGAGCGCGAAAACTGTTCCCGCTTCGAATTTTCCATCGGTATTATCTTGGCCTGCCAAACTTCCCGTCAGGATTTCGATGCCCTGTTCGACTTTCGCCACCGGCCAGATATGGAATTTCCCCGCCGCAACCGCATCCAGAATGTCTTCCCTCAGCATGAGGTCTTCCACATTAGACTCCGGCATCATCACTCCCTGGGTGCCAGTAAGACCCTTGATCCGGCAGACATCAAAAAATCCTTCGATCTTTTCGTTGATTCCGCCGATGGCTTGAATATCGCCCTGTTGATTGATCGAACCGGTCACGGCGATGTCCTGCCGCAGCGGCAATCCAGAGAGCGCAGAAGCAAGGGCATAAACCTCCGTGGAACTTGCGCTGTCGCCGTCCACTCCGGAATAGGATTGTTCGAAGCAGATGCTCGCCGCCAACGAAAGAGGTTTGTCCTGCGCAAACTTGCTCCGCAAATACCCTGCAATGATGTGCACGCCTTTGTCGTGGAAGCGCCCGCTCAGATTGGATTCGCGCTCGATATTGATCAGCCCCGCCTTGCCCAAAGCCGCCGTCGCCGTAATCCGCACCGGCTTGCCGAACGAATACCCGCCAATCTCCAGGACGCTCAGGCCATTCACTTGTCCGACGCGAGTTCCGGAGACATCCACGAGCAGCGTGCCCTCTTCGATCATTTCGCGGATGCGCGTTTCGATCAGGTTGTGGCGCTCCATTTTCGACGACAATGCTCCGCGCACGTGCGCGGCACGCACCACGGATTCCCCCTTGGCAGCCGCGTCGTAATGCGCTTCTCGCGCCAGATCGGCAATATCAATAAAGCGCGCCGTCACTTTATTTCTGCGCCCCGCCCTGCGTACGCCGTACTCCAGCATGGCCGCAAAAGCGCCGCGGTCGAAAGGGTACAAGTTCTCTTTCTCCGAGAGCGCCCGCAGCCGCCCCGCATACTCCGCGATGACGCCGTCGCTCATGGCCATCTCTTCGTCGAATTCCACGCGCACTTTGAAAATCTTGCGAAAATCTTCTTCGTACTCGTACAGCATTTCGTACAATTCACGGTCGCCGATCAAGATCACCTTCACGTTGATGGCGATCGCTTCCGGCTTCAGCGCGCTGCCGCCAAAGGGATAGAACATTTCGAGCGGCTGAATCTCCAGCCGGTTGTGGTTCAGGGTGCGCTTCAGGGCGCGCCACACACCCACCTCGGACAACGCTTCCAACGAATACATGATCAGGAAGCCGCCATCCGCCCGCAGCAGGGACCCGCCGCGCAGATCCATGAAGTCGCTCGTCCAACCGCCGCGCGCGTCATACGCCCGCTGGATCGTTCCGAACAAATTCACGTAGGTTGGTGTCGTTTCGAAAATGACCGGCGAAGTTTCGTCATCGTTGTGCGCAAGGATTACATTTACCCCATACATGCGGAAGGGATCGCGCTCCGGGCCCCCGGGCATTTTCAGCAAACCGTCCGGCGGTTCTTCATCGTGCTCGCCTTCGCCCTCGTGCTCCTTGAAGGGATCGAGATTGTCCAGCAGATGGTGGCGCACCTCTTCAAGATATTCCGAGACGTCCGTCCCGGGATATTTTTCCTTGAGTTCTTCGATCACTCCATCCACGAGCACCGACGCCGCTTCCTGCTCCAGGTAACTCAGTTCGCTGGCCAGTTCGCGCGAGAGCGTCAGCGTCTTGCGGTATACCACGGTAAATTCCTGCCGGAACTGCTCGTATTTCCGCTCGATGTCTTCCGCCACCGGCGCCTCAAGTTTTCCCTCATGCACCATCTTGGAGATGTCCTCGATCGGCACCATCTGGCCTTCAAGCACGGGGAAAATCTCCGGCAGCGCCACCGCTCCTACCTGCATGTGACCCAGCGCGAATTGCTCTCGCGCAATCCGCCGCGTGAAATCGTCCATCAACTCCTTTTCACGCACCGTGAAGCGTTCCACGATCCGTCCCTTTTGCCGCTGGAACGGTTCGCCTTCGAATACCTGCGGGATCCGCCGGCGCAGAAAATCGATCCCGGCTTGCATGTCTTTCTTGAATCCATTCGCCTGTCCGCGGGGCAGCGCCAGCAAGCGCGGCCGGTCCGGAATCTTGAAATTGTTGACGTAGCAGCGATCGAGCGACTCTTTGGTCGGCGGGTGCAGCTCTTCGATCATCCGCGCGATCGTGCCGCCGCGGCTCGTTCCCGCCAAGCCGCACACGAATACGTTGTAGCCCGGCGCGGAAAGCTCCACGCCCATCTTCAACGCGCGCAGCGCGCGCTCCTGACCGATGAATCCCTCGCGCAGCTCCGCTTGGGCTGTAGTTTCGAATGGGATGCGAGAGAGCTCGCACCTCCAGCGCAACTTCGCCAGCGGCAGCTCTGCGTGCATGGGGGCAGGCTTGGTGGTCATGAATTCCCTTCGAGCGCGTTACTCTAGCACACCCGGGTCACGCTCCCACGACTGGAAAGCCGCATGTTACCCAGCCGTTATCGGCGGGCTTTCCGACCTCTTGATGTGCACCGTCAGGACGCCTGCGGCCGTGGCCACCAGGATCGGCCCCAGCACCAGGCCCAGCATTCCGAACACCGCGACGCCTCCCACTACGCTGATGAAGATCACCAACCCGCTCAATTCCGTGCGGCCACCCAGCAACAGCGGCCGCACGACGTTATCCACGATCGTGGACACGCCCGCGCAAATCACCAGCAACAGAAGGGCGCGCCCCCAATGCCCGGTAAATCCCAGCCACAGCGCGGCAGGCACAAAGATCAATCCGGATCCCACCACCGGCACCAGCGAGAAGAACGCCATCGCCACGCCCCAAAAAACCGGTGTCGGCAACTTCACGAGCGCAAAGCTCAGCCCGCCGAGTACGCCTTGAATCGCCGCAATAATCAGACTTGTCGTGACGCTCGCGGAGATGAGGTCACGCGCCTGCGAGATCATGGTCTCCCTGTGCTCCGCTTCAAATGGCAGAATGCTGCGGACTCCCCTGATAATCTCATCGGCGTCGCGAAAAAAATAAAACAACGCAAAAATCATCACGAACAGGTCGAAAATAAATGTCGCAATGTTCCGTAAGACCGTGCCGAGGCGTTCCGCGAGAAATCCCGCCTGCTTCTGGACTGCCTGCTCCAGCATGTCCAGCACGTCGGCGTTAGGATCCAGCCCCGGCACGCGCTGCGCAATCCACGCCCAGCTTTTCTCCACCATCGGCGCATGTTCTTCCATGATGGAATTGTGAACGCCGCGCGAAATCGAAACCGCTTCCCGCACGAACAGCGTAGTCACCAGAATTGCCGGCACGATCAGCAGAATCGTCACCGCCAGCGTGCTCAGAACCGCCGCCCTGGTCGCCGAAAAGCGCTGCTCCATCCAGTGGTGCATCGGATAGAAAAAAATCACCAGAATGGCCGCCCACCCCAGCGCCGCCAGAAACGGTTCGTAGATCCTGAAAACCAGGTAGAGCAGGAGTAGCAACACGCCGTAGGAAAGAACCGTGGTTAAACGGTCACTGGTCGTCGCGTTCGAAGAAGAAGTGGGGTTCATGGACGTAATATAATATGGTCAGGTCGAGAAAAGATTGACCGCTCGGCGGTCACGCTTTCAATTGACGGCTTTGCGGTCCTGCTTTTATCTGATAGCTTCTCGGTCACGCTCCACCAGGCCACGCACAGGTCACCGGGCGAATCCAGCATGTCAACGAAGTCCATTCCGCTCTCGTCCTACCAGATTCGTCTTCTTGCTGTACTTGCTTTGATCAATTTTGTCAACTTCGCCGCTCGGCAGGTCTTTGTTCCGCTGATTCCTCTGTTGCGCAACCATCTCCACGTCACGGACGCCGAGCTGGGCTCGCTGCAAACTTTTCTACTCGTCGTTCTCGCCGTCGGCAGCATCCCTTTCGGCTTCTGCGCCGATCGTTTCAGCCGCAAGGCCATCATCGCCATCGGCATCCTGTTTTGGAGCGTCGCCACCTTTGCAGGCGGTCTCGCCTCCACCTTTCTTTTCTTCTTAGTCGCGCGCGCCGTTGTCGGACTTGGCGAAGCTGCTTACGCTCCTGCCGCGCAATCCATGATCTCCGGGGCATTCCCCCAGGAACGCCGCGCCGTCGCTCAAGCCATCTTCGCTTCCGGCATGTTGCTCGGCGGAGCCTCTGGCCAGGCTCTAGGCGGCATCATAGGCCCGCGCTACGGCTGGCAGGAAGCCCTCTTCATCGTGGCCTTCGCCGGAATTGTTCCCGGTGTCGCTCTTTTCTGGATTGATGAACCGCCGCGCGGCCCTCGCTCTGACGTCGTGCCGATATCCAAGCTTCTCCGTGTCCCCGCGTTTGTCGCCATGATCTTTGCGGGGATTTGCATCACGTTTTCCAGCGTATCGCTTCTCACCTGGGGAATAGACTTCGCCGTTAACTATAAGGACTTCAGTTTGCGTGAAGCCTCCGTCTCGCTCGCGGTCATCGGTCTCTTGTCTGCACTCTTCGGCGTCCTGACCGGCGGACTCGTTGCGGATCGCCTGCATCGAAGCTTTTCCTACGGGCGCATTATTGCCATCGCCGCCGCGTTCCTTCTCGCGGCTCCGTTTCTCCTGCTGGCCATCCAGTCGGAAGAAAAATCAACCGTGCTCGTCGGCCTTTTCGTTGCCGGCTTTTTCATGTCCTGGTATCACGGACCCGTCACCGCCGTTCTTCATGACATGATGCCCCGCCGCGCTCATGCCACCTCCATCGGCGTCTACATGTTTGCCACGCAATTGGTCGGTGGACTCGGCCCGCACGTGGTCGGCAAAATCTCAGATCTTCACGACCTGCAGCTCGGCCTGCAAATCGCCGTCGCGGTGATGGTCTGCGGCGCGTTGCTCATGCTTCTGGTCATCCACTTCATCCGGCGCGATGGCATACGCCATCCGACCCTCGCCGCTTTCCACGCCGAACCCGGCGACTGAACTCTGCAAACAAAAAGAGGCGGGCCGAAGCCCGCCTCTTCCAGTCAAACTTTTATTGGCCGCTACTTGATGCCGACCTGGGCGATCAACCGCAGCACATCGTCGTGCGCCACATCGTACAGCGGCCGCACATCTTCTTCTTCGAGCCGTTCGCGCAAATATTCCGCGGCTACAAAACTCGCTTCGCGGTCGGTCAGGTCGCGCCCGGCCTTCTCGCGGAACTTCACGAACGCGGTGTGCGCCAGCCCCACGACGTGCGCCGCTCCATCGATAAAAAATTTTGCGTCAATCGTATCCGCGTGCCGCGTCGCGATGCCGTTCCACATGTGCGAAAAGCGGCATTGATACGTTTGCCCGCTCAGCTTGGAAGTCACCTCAAAGGCGCCGATAAACTGGCTCATCGCACCGGCATTCGCGAGTACAGGCCGTGTCGTCACGCAATCTCCTTTGCCAAACTCTCACTCAATATTTTACGTTGAGATGCTTTGCTTCGCTCAACATGACAGATGGGACAATAGGCTGAGTTGACTAGCGGCTGACAGCGGCAGCGGTCTCCACTTGCGAGTAACTCCGAATCGCCGTTCCCACGCCCGCGCCGCTCGGCACGCGGAATCCCTGATCCAGCAACACTTTCTCAAAAGCCGCGAGGAACAGCAGCACGTTGGCCTTCTGGCTGCAGTAGCCCATCAACCCCACGCGCCAGATCTTGCCCTTCACGGCCCCGAATCCTCCAGCGATTTCGATGTTGAACTCGTCCAGCAACTGATTCCGCACTTTCCCATCGTCAATGCCGCTGGGAATCATCACCGCCGTAACCGTCGGCAAACGGTCCGCCGGGTTCTTCACCAGCAGATCCAGCCCCATGGCTTCGAGGCCCGCGATCAGCGCGAGCTGATTCACGCGATGCCGTTCCCAGCGCGCCTCCAGCCCTTCTTCCACCACCAGGCGCATCGCTTCGCGCAACGCAAAGATCAGTGAAATCGGCGGCGTGTGATGATACAGCCGGTCTTTTCCCCAATAATTCATCGCCGTCGTCAAGTCGAAATACCAGCTCTGCACTTTCGTCTTCCGCTTGCGGAAGACTTCCTCGCCCGCGGGGCTCACCGTAATCGGCGACATTCCCGGCGGCGCGCTGATCGCCTTCTGCGACCCGCTGAAACAAATGTCTATTCGTTCACGATCCACATGCAGCGGCACAGCGGCGAGCGACGCCACCGTATCCACAATCAACAGTGCCCCCAATTCGTCGGCCACCTTCCGGTACGCATCGATCTTGGTGATCACACCGGTGGACGTCTCGCCCTGCGCCAGGCCGATTATCTTGATCTTTTTACCCTTCGCTGCGCGGCGCACATCCTCCGCATCCACTGGCTTGCCGTACGGCGCCTCGACTTTCGTCACCTTCGACGACGCGCGCGTCGCAATCTCGTACATGCGTTCGGAGAACACGCCGTTCACCGCCACGATGCCTTCATCGCCCTCTTCCAGCGCATTCAGCACCGACGCTTCAATCCCGCCCGAGCCCGATGCCGACAGCGGCATAGTGATGTGGTTTTCCGTCTGAAAAATCTGCCGCATCAGGATCTGCGTCTCTTCCATGCATCCCTTGAACCAAGGATCCATGTGACCCACCAGCGGCGTGGCCATCGCGCGATATACGCGCGGGTCAATAGACGACGGTCCGGGGGTCAGCATTAACCGAACAGGGGGATTAAGTTCGCCAATATATTGCGTCATAACGTTTTGTCCTTCTTTTTCTTGCACTTACTTCGCAATTGCAAATCGCGAGCCGCCCGCGGGCGCGATTTAGAGGACGCTGCGTGCCACGGCGAGAACCTTAATTTTCGCGCAATCGCCAGAGCAGTGCAACCGACAAATTGGCTCTCTGACTAGCCGTAAGGCAGCCTCGTGTCGTCATCTCGCAGTGACCGGGATTGGGGCGAAGCAATCTCTTGTTGTTTGAGCAGGCATGATAGAAATTTCTATTTGCACACACCGTTCGTTTCGCGGCATCTTCGGGAAAAACACAACGCCGATTCAGGACTTGTGACTCACCAGCGAGCTAATGCCGTGCGCCAGTCACTTGGGCCTGCTCAGCAAATAGCCAGCTTGGCGCATGCAGCACTCGGCAATACTCGTTGCCGAGCCGTCACCTTCGAGTGGTAATATCACACCTACACTTGCACGCGCGTGGAACAACCAAAGGGAAATCCCAAGAGGTCTCCACGGCGCAGCGCAGGTTCTCAAGAAAGAAAAGAAGGCCGATGGCTGGAAAGAAAATCCTGATCATAGAAGACGAAACCCTCCAGCTCACCATTACTGCGAAGCGACTGAAGGCCGCCGGATACGAAATCGCCGCCGCGCGCGATGGCACCAGCGCCATCAGCGCGGCGCGCAAGGAGCAACCCGACCTCATTCTTCTCGATCTCGGCCTGCCCGCGGGTGACGGCTTCGTTGTACTGCAGCGGCTGCAGATGATCGTTCAGACGGCCATGATCCCCGTCATCGTCCTCAGCGCACGCACGCCGGAAGGCAATCAGGAAGCCGTTCTCAAGGGCGGAGCAGTAGCCTATCTGCAAAAGCCCGTGGACACCGAAGTCCTGCTCAAAGCCATCGCCGAAGCCCTCGGAATCTCGCCTTCGGACCCACCGCTTCAGCAACCCTGAAAGCACAGTCCGGCTTGTCGCTCACTTTATGCACCAGCAGGCTGCAGATTGCTCATCGCGCCGCGTCACCCTAAAAAGCGACTATTGCATCCCCGCCGGTTCCACGGGACGCCGCCGCGTATGACTTCCAACTGAACTGACCCCTAGCCCAAACACCGGACCGGGGAAAAAAGGTTCGTTGCGCATGAACTGGCACCGAGCATTGTTTGGCCGCTAACTCTGCGCCACTCGCCGTTTGTCAGCCCAGACGCTACCTCAGTGCGCTGACTTTCCAGCCGAGCCGGTCATAAATCCCATCGCGCCGGAAAGGAACAGCCCGCCAGCGGCAGCGCCGATTAATGCTGGCATGGGGTCGCTAGAACCCCGGTGAACCAGGTAACCGCCGATCACTGCTCCAAGTCCGCCGGCCAAGAGAATGCCCACATATTTTCCAACATTAAAAGGCGGCGGATCAGGCAGCCAGATATGCATCATAAACCACGTCGAAAGCGCGAAACCCGTTAGGATCCACAGAGCGATAATGTTTGATTCCATTCGTTCCTCCTTAGCGCATGCGAACTTCACCGTTATTCCGTGCGGGCCTGTTTTTCAAGATTTCTTGCTGACCGGACATCTTGCACTTCAGAACCGAGCATTCTTTGGCAAAATCAAAGGGTTTCTCACGCCCTGTTAGAACAATGCAAGGCGTTTCCATTGAGAGAGAACAAGGATATGCGATGTCTGTATCACCGCGATATTTGAATGTCAAGTCCACAGATATTTATACGGGGCCGGCTGCCCTATCTGTGTGGGTCGGAGCGGAACTTGTCCTGCCTGCTCCGATCCTGTCAGGGAGCGGAGCCGGTCGACCTGTCCCGACTCTGTCGGGAAGATTCCGACCTTGTCGGAAAGGAGCTCCAACCTAACGGTTCATCCCGCCTCCCACTGTCATTCCAAGCGGAGCGACCCGGCTTTTTCCTGCGCCCCGGTTTGTGGGGCGTCGGGTCGCGCAGTCGAGGAATCTCTCTTCTCTTCGGTCCATTCCCCTTGTTGCGCTTTCCTTGGTAGTGACTTATTTTGACTTTTTCGGCGGTTTCTTCGGCTTGCGCTTTATCAAAAGTCCCGTGGGCATTCCATCGCAGCAGGCAACCACGTGTACAATGATTCCGCCCCTATGACATAGACAGGTACAGTCGCGCTTACTCTTCACGTCACAATCTCATTTGGATTCCATTCTAGCAGTCCCGCGATCAATCGGTTGCGGGCTTATTGGGCGTGGAACTTCTGGGATTCACAGTACTACTGGAATCGGATTCCTCTGAACGGCGGGTGGCAGGCCCTTAGTCGCTAAGCAAAATGTCCGTGCCGCATGCTTCGGTTTTTGAAGCGTGCGGGTTTTGACTTTTCCTCCATCCACTTTGTGCAGCCTCTTTTCTCAAGATTTTCCCCTTTTCCGCCCCCAATCCCCATTCCTTGAACTCCAACCTTCAAACTTGTAACCTGCAAACATTTCAACGTCTTACGGCTCCGTTCGAATGATACCTAAAAAATGAATTGACACGCCGTGTACTTCCATGCTATTCTTCCCCGTGTTTGTACACACTGAGCCTCGAAGTGCCATTCAAAATCCCGGTCGATCCACTTCCCGGGCTCTCGCCGCTCTCCGTTCCCGCCACGTCCGTCACCGTGACGAAATATCCGTCGCCGCAAGTCCTTTATTGCCTTCACTTACAAAACGTGACGCCTGTAATCCCTTTAGATTCCGCTTTTACGAAAACTGCCGGGTGTCGTTGACTTTTCTAGCCGGCGATCTCAAGTCTTACTTGAAGTTCAATCTCTCCAGCCATGCTCTTTGCTCGCTCTTTTCACTCTTTACACAAAGAGCGTTTGAGAACTCCTTTGCAATCAGAAGGATCCGCACTCTTTCACAAAACACCCGGGTATGGTGGAGAGCTTTTGTGTTTTCGGGAAAATGCTTTGGGAATATGGCTATCTCCGACTTAGGCCAGAAAAAAGAAGTGGGACGGACATTCCCTCGTCCCGAGCGGAGCCGAGAGATATCTGTCCCAGATATTTGCGTAGATCTTGTGTCAGGCCGCGAGGCGGTCTGCGGTGAGCAAATGCGCGGGGACTTTGCGCAGCTCCCACACGATGCCGAACCAGGAAAGGACCTTCAGCGTGTAATACGTGATGTCGATCTCCCACCAGAAGAAGCCCTGGCGCGCCGAAGCCATGAAGTGATGATGGTTATTGTGCCAGCCTTCGCCGAGGGTGAGCAGCGCGAGCAGCCAGTTGTTGCGGCTGGTGTCCGTGGTCTCGTAGCGGCGCGAACCGAAGAGGTGCGAAAGCGAATTGATGGTAAACGTGTCGTGCCACAGCAGCACGGTGCTCAGGCAGAAGCCCCAGATAAACAGTGGCCATCCGCCGATCAGCCAGATCACCACCGCCAAAGCGATGGGCGGCAGCATGTGGTACTTGTTCAGCCAGCGCAGCTCGGGATACTTGGCGAAGTCCGCGATGTATTCGGTGCGCGTGTCGTTGTATTTATCCGAAATAATCCAGCCGACGTGCGACCAGAAGAACCCGAAAAGCGTGGGCGAATGCAGATCCAGTTCCTGGTCCGAATACCGGTGATGGTGGCGGTGATGCGCCGCCCACCACAGCACGCCCTTCTGCGAAGAGGTCATGGCCATGAACGCCATCACAAACTGGAATACGCGGCTGGTCTTGAACGAACGGTGCGAAAAATAGCGGTGATAGCCCGCCGTGACGAAAAACATGCGCACCACCAGCAGCCCGAGGCACGCGGCCACGTAATACCAATGAAATGGCAGGAAGAAAATCAGCAGCGAGGCAATGTGCACGAGTGCAAACGGCAAGGAAAGAAGAAGGGAAATCCGCGAGCCATTCGGCAGCGGTATCGATAAATAGCGAGAAGCAGAAGCCATCCGGCAAAATCCTCCGCGTCCAGGTGCGGACGCTTATCAGTGCGTTTTCCGCGAGCGCAAGAGGTCCAGCCGGAACTTCGCGCCACGATTC
>JBGQCW010000025.1:0-12076 GCA_041495565.1 Candidatus Acidiferrum sp. | reverse complement strand
TTTTTGCTGAATACAAAAGAGTGTGGAAGAGTATGAAAAGAAAAGAGATAGTTCAAAAAATCGTTGACAGGTTTGAAGGTGGAATGTTGAAAAGCAAGAGGTTGGCCGTTCGCGGTGCAAAGGGTGGATGCAGGGGCAGAAGAATGGTAACGGGTGGTTCGGCGGGGTTGGGGTCGAGAATTCACGACCCACGGTAGCATGGGGTAGTTGTTATGTCAACTAATATTACTATACAGTACTGATTCGAATGAAGTGAACGGCATAAGTGGAAGAAAAGAAACAATTAACGCAGAGGCACAGAGTACGCAGAGAAATAATTGGAAGGAGAAAAAGACAGACCCGACAAGAGAGCATTCATCGCCCGCAAGACCGTGAGCGCGACCCTGCACAGTCCGGTAGCCACCTGCCTTTGACAAAGCAGATTCAGGGAGGAGGCGGCGCGGAGGGTGACGTGGCCATGCGAAAAGCAGATCCCTCCGCTACGGTCGGGATGACAAGCGTGAGAGGGGTGCGCTAAGGGATGCCCACACGGAGATGGCGGGCAATCGAAGGAAGGCGAAGAGAGATTCCTCACTGCGCAGGCCGCCCCTTCGCAGGAACGAATGGCGAGAAAAAGTCGGCCTGCTCCGTTCGGCATGACGGTGGGTGGCAACGGATCGGTGTGGAGAAGGGCGATGCACCAGGCCACGATCCCTCGTGAATGGTGCAGGCCGGTGATGATTACTTGGCTGACTTTCTCAAGGGTTTTGGGTCACGCTGCGGATCGGAGTTGGCTAAGACCTGTTCCGACTGTGCGGCTCGATATTTCCGGATAGATTCGCGGAATTCGGGATGTTTGGTGCCGAGGATCGCTGTTGCGAAGAGCGCCGCGTTGATGGCGCCCGGCTTGCCGATGGCGAGCGTGCCCACGGGAATCCCCCCGGGCATTTGCACCGTGGAGAGGAGGGAGTCAAGTCCCTTGAGCGAGGCCGACTCCATGGGCACGCCGAGAACGGGAAGAATCGTCTTCGCAGCCGTCACTCCGGCGAGATGCGCAGCACCGCCAGCGGCGGCGATGATCACTTCGAGGCCGCGGTCTTCTGCCGCGCTGGCGTATTCGAAAAGTTGATCCGGGGTGCGGTGGGCGGAAAGAATGCGCACCTCGTGCGGAACGCCGAGTTCTTTAAGAGTCCGGGCGGTGTGCTCCATGGTCTCCCAATCGGACTTTGAACCCATGATGATGCCGACGAGGGGATGAGTGTTTGCACCACTTGGACGGGGCTTGTGCGACTTCACTTTTTTCTTCGACATTTCTTCCGTCGTCTGAAACCTTGTGTTTGAGGAAAAACGGGCACGGCATGCCGTGCCCCTACAAAAGCAAAGAAGGCCCACCACGCGGTGGGCGCTACCTAGAATTTAACACTGTCGCCCTCAGAGCGGTTGAGATCCTTCGGGCACCCTTGTCGGGTGCGCTCAGGATGACAAGCTGAGGGCTATGACGTCAACACATGAGTGCGGCTCTTCCAGTAATGGCGGAGCTGGCCGACGAGATAGAGAGAACCGGTCACGAAAACCGCGTCATCCGGCGCGGCTTTCGCCAGCGCGTAATCGAGAGCTTGTTCGGCTTCCGGGATAACCGAAAAACGAGCGGCGTGGTGGCCGGCGATCTCGGCGAGTTGCGCGGCAGAAACGGCGCGCGAAGTGCGTGGCGCGGTGAAAATGACCTCTTCGGCGCGCGGGAAGAGCAGACCGGCGACTTCGTCGACGGCTTTGTCGCGGAGGGCGGCGTAGATGAGCCAAATTCTGCGGCCAGAGAAATTCTGTTCGAGAAAGGCGGCGAGTTCACGGGCGGCGGAGGGATTGTGCGCGCCGTCGAGGTAAACGCCGGGATTGGATTGGAGCTTTTCGAGGCGGCCGGGCCAGACGACGTTTGCAATGCCCTGGGTGACGGCTTCGCCGGTGATTCGGAAGCCACGGTTCTGCAGAAAGCGGGCGGCGGCGACGGCGTTGAGCGCGTTCTGCAACTGGAAACGGCCGGGAAGGCTGGGAGCGACATCGAAGGCAGTCCCTGAAGCGGTTTCCGTGATGCGTGCACGGACACAGCCGACTTGCATGGATTCACCATCGATGCGAAAGATATTCGGGATCTCAATGACAGGGCAGCCGAGTTCCTTGGCGCGAGCGAGGATGACTTCGCGTGCCTCCGGGCACTGTTCGGCGAGAACGACCGGCACTGCGGGTTTCAGGATTCCGGCTTTCTCGCCGGCGATTTCCTGCAGCGAGTGGCCCAGGAAATTCTCGTGGTCGAAATCGATGCGGGTAATGATGGAAACGACCGGGTGAAGAATATTGGTGGCATCGAGGCGGCCTCCGAGACCGACTTCGAAGACGCCGAATTCGACGCGCTCGCGCGCGAAGTATTCGAACGCCATCGCAGTGACACACTCGAAATAAGTGGGATGCGCACGGAGTTTGCCCGCGGCGAGGAGTTCTTCGATCAGGGCGTGGATGCGCGTGAAAGTTTCCGCAAAGGAATCATCGCTGATCTCTTCGCCGTTGATGCGGATGCGTTCGTTGATTCTTTCCAGGTGCGGCGAGGTGTTCAGTCCGGTTCGAAAGCCGGCATGCCGGAGAATCGATTCGAGAAACGCCGCCGTCGAACCTTTGCCATTCGTGCCGGCAATATGGGCGCTGGGATAGGCGCGATCCGGGCGGCCGAGGCGCTCGGCGAGAATGGTGATGTTCTCGAGATCAAACTTCGCGGCTACGGCCTGTGTCGGCGCAGCCAATTCCCTTCCGAGAGAGAGCAGGTACCGAACCGCCGCGTCGTAGTTCATCTCAGGTCAGGAGCAGATCGAGGGAGTTGCTGATGAAGGATTTCAATTCTTTGCGATGGACGACGGCGTCGAGAAAACCGTGCTCGAGTAGAAATTCGGAGCGTTGAAATCCTTCGGGGAGCTTCTGGCGGATGGTCTGTTCGATGACGCGAGGGCCGGCAAAACCGATGAGCGCGCCTGGTTCCGCGATGTTGAGGTCCCCGAGCATGGCGAAGCTGGCGGTGACGCCGCCGGTGGTGGGATCGGTGAGCAAGGAAATGTAGGGGAGCTTTTCCTCGTCGAGCTTGGCGAGAGCGGCGGACACTTTGGCGAGCTGCATGAGGCTGATGGTGCCTTCCATCATGCGCGCACCGCCGGAGCACGAAACTGCGATGAACGGCTGGCGCGTTTCGATGGCGAGTTCAATGGCGCGGGTGACCTTTTCGCCGACAACCGCGCCCATGGAGCCGCCAATGAAGCCAAACTCCATGGCGCAGAGCACGACGGGCCGGCCGTTGAGCTGGCCTTCGGCGGTAATGATGGCGTCGTTCATGCCGAGCTTTTTCTTGGCTTCCCGGAGGCGGGTAGCGTAAGGCTTGGTGTCCACGAACTTGAGCGGGTCGGTGGAGGTCATGCCCGCGTCGTGCTCGGTCCAGCGGCCGTCGAGGAGCATCGCGAGGCGCTGCTTGGCGTTCATTCTGAAGTGATGCTGGCACTTGGGGCAGACGAAGAGATTCGCTTCGAGGTCCTTGCGGAAGACGATGGTGCGGCAGGATTCGCACTTTACCCAAAGGCCTTCGGTACGCACGCGACGCTCCTCGGGCGGGGTCGTTTGCTCGATCGATTTTTTGTCGCGCTTGAACCAGGCCATAGAAGAAAGTCGACAGTTGACGGATTAAAGTTGAAAGAAATGCCCGCCCTCTGAAGAGAGCGGCTACAGCACTCCTTAATAGTCAATCCCCCGTTGGGCCAGTATACCCTTGGTGTAGGGGTGTTTCACCTCGCGCATTTCCGTGACGAGGTCGGCGAGCTCGACAAGCTTGGGATGGGCGTTGCGGCCGGTACAGATGACGTGGACGCGCTCGGGGCGGTCTTTTAGAGCTGCAACAACTTCGTCGGCGTCGAGCATCTTGTAGCTGATGGTGTAGTTGATTTCGTCGAGGACAACGAGGTCGTATTTGCCGCTGTAAATGGCGTCGCGGCCCGCCTGCCAGCATTCCTGCGCCAGCTTAATGTCTTCAGGATCGGTTTCGGCTCCGCCGATTTTGACGAAACCGCGGCCCATGGGGCGGATTTCAAACTTGTCGTCGCCCAGCATCTTGGCCGCGTCGAGTTCGCCATAGTGCCAGGAACCCTTGATGAACTGGACCATCAGGACGCGCAAGCCCTGGCCCACGGCGCGAAACGCTGTTCCCAGGGCGCAGGTCGTCTTGCCCTTGCCCGGCCCGGTGTAAACGATGAGGAGTCCTTTTTCGTCCGGCATAGTCTTGTGATCCAGCGAATCCTATCAAGGCGGCGAAAAAACCAGAGTCTACGGAATTGGACCCGTCAGGTCAAACGCACCGGACAGGTCAGGTAAACGCTCAACGTTGAAAGAAGTTCAGACGGCGCCGGCTCCAAATGTTTCTTTTGTCTTTGGTTGAAAGAGAAAGATCAGAAACGCAACATCAATCGCAACACCGATCAGGTTTTGGCGAAATAGAAGAAACCGCGGAATGGCATACCCAATCGCTGTTGTGGCGAGTTCGAAGATTGCGAGGACAATCACCAGCCAGCGCGCCCAGTTTTGTATTTTCAATAATCCCACACCGATGATGGCGTAAAGCAGGGCCATCATGAAGAAGATCCCAGGGAGTAGATTAGGAGCAACCTGCAGGACCAGGGCCAAGGCCCCTAGAGCATGGGAACCACAACTTGCGATCATGGTGAACAGAGCTAGTACCCAGACCGAGAACTGAGGAAGGAAGGAGCCTCGCCCGAGAAGCAGGAGTCCGCTAACTAAGATATCCAGAGCAATGACGAAGGTCAGAACCGCCAGAATTGTCACGCCAGTTGGACGCTGCATTGCCGCTCCTTCCTCAGACGGACGCTACCTTAGCACGAGTAATGCATCGAATTCATTCAGTTAGCTGGAGGCGTTTGACGAATTCGTTGACGATGGCGGTGATGCGCTCCTGCGCCATCGGAGAAAGGGGCGCGCCTGGCTTGGCATGCGGATCTTGGAGAACGATCCACAAGCCGGGCCGGTAGCTCTCGTCATCGCCGGGGCAAATGGCGCCGCTGAGTTGAGTCAGTTCGAGGGGCGGTGGCACGGAATGCGTGAAATCGAGGTTGGCGTTTTCCGGAGAGTCCGGTTGGAATGGCGGATGAGCGAGGAGATCCATGAGGACGCCGCGGGCGTCGTCGACGAGGTCGCGGAAACCCTGCGAGGCGAGGACGGCGTCGACGTCGCGGGGCGTGGGCTGCTCGAGTTGGTGCAGGTCGTAGTCGGGGAGAGGATTTTCTAGAGAAATTTCGATTGTGGCGCTGGGCCGCTTGGCGTCGGGAGAGATGCGGATAGACATGACATTTACAATTTTACACAACACAAACTACTTCGGATAGGGGCTGCCGGAGAGGATAGCGAAGGCACGGTAGAGCTGTTCGGCGAGCATGACGCGCGCGAGCTCGTGGGAGAAAGTCATCGCGCTGAGAGAAAGCTTTTGGTGAGCGCGCTGGCGGAGAGCTTCGGGGAAGCCGTCGGCGTCGCCGCAGAGGAAGATGAGTTCGCGGGCGCCGCGGTCGCGGAGTTCACCGAGCCATTTGGCTAGGGCGTTCGAATCGAGATTTTTTCCGGCGGCGTCGAGAAGGACCACGGTGGCGGCGCGGTCTGCGTCGAGTTTCTTGATGGCGGCATCGCCGTCGCGGACTTCAGTGATTTCGATAGGACAAGAGCGGGTGATGCGCTTCGCATATTCCTCGAGGATGGCACGCATTTCGGGACGGCGAGTCTTGCCGAGCATCAGTAGGCGAATTTTCACTTCAGCCCATACTTCTTGCGCTTTTCGAGGAGGGTTTTGCGGCTGATGCCGAGGGCTTCGGCGGAGCGGCTGATCTGGTAATGCGTGGCTTCGAGCGTGGCGGCGATGACTTCGCGCTCGACTTCTTCGAGCGAGCGCAAGCTGGAAATGGAGCCAACCGCGCCGGGAGCTGCAGCGCGAACACTTTCCGGAAAATTTTCGGGTTCGAGGATATCTTTGCCGGTTGTGGGCGCAGAGCGGGGACCGCGCGAAAAGACCACCGCTCGCTCGAGGGCGTTGCGAAGCTCGCGGATGTTGCCGGGCCAGGAGTAAGCACTCAGCATGCGGCGCGAGGCGTCGCTCAATTGCGCATGGGCGCGGCCATGGATGGAACGAAGGGTCACGAGGAGATGGTCGGCGAGAAGCAAAATATCAGCGCGGCGCTCGCGGAGCGGCGGAACCGTGAGCATCAGGACATTCAACCGGAAATAGAGATCCTCGCGGAAGCTGCCGGCCTTTACGGCGGCGGGGAGATCGACGTTGGTGAGGGCGATGAGGCGCGCTTCGATGCGCAGAGTCTCGGTTCCGCCCAAGCGCTCGAACGTGCGCTCCTGCAAAACACGCAGGAGCTTGCCCTGCGCCCCGGTGGAGAGGGCGGCCACCTCGTCGAGGACAATGGTGCCGTTGCCGCCGAGTTCGAAGCGGCCGAGTTTGCGCTCGACAGCCCCGGTAAAAGCGCCGCGTTCGTGGCCGAAGAGTTCGCTTTCGACAAGATGAGGAGGGAGGCTGGCGCAATCGATCTTCAAATAGGGCGCATCGCGACGCGGGCCAAGTTCATGAACCAGCCGCGCGAGATGATCCTTGCCGGTGCCGCTTTCTCCAGTGATTAACAAAGTGGTCGGAGCGACGGCGACCTTCTCGGCAAGTTCGAAGAGACGAAGCGCCGCGGGATCTTCGGCGATCCACGGCAATCGTTCCGTCGTCATTGTTGTGAACGGCCGCTGAGCGGACGACTGGAAACCGCTTCATCGGAAAATGGTTCGTGCCCGAAGGGTGAATTGGACATCTTCCGGCCGGAGGATGGACCTTCCGGCTCGTCGGGAATTTCCAGTTTAGGCGCGAAACGCCAGAGACGCTCGAGATCGTAGTAGCGGCGGGCCTGATCGCCAAAAACGTGGACGACGAACCCGCCGAAATCAAGCAGCGCCCATTCGGCGGAACGCTGACCCTCGCGATGCTCGGGCGAACGGCCCAGCTTCTTGTAAAGCTGCTCTTCGACTTCGCTACAGATGGCCTGCACCTGCGGCGTGCTGTAGCCCGTGCAGATGACAAAAAAATCGGTAAAGGCGCCAGCGCTGCTGAGGTCGAGAACGGTAATTCCCGCGGCTTTCTTGTCTTTTGCGGCCTCGACAGCGAGACGCACTCCCTGTGGCAAGGATTCGAATTTCACCGGTATAGGCCCTGTTTGAGAATGTATTCCTCGACGCGCGTCGAAACAAGTCCATGAATGGCCTGGCCGCGGTTGGCGCGGCGGCGAATGTCGGTGGCGGAAACCTCGTTCGAGACGTTCTCGAGAAGATAGACCGTGGTGTGCTGAAGGTGGGCGACAACCTGCGAAGGATGCCCGTTTTCGGCTTCTTTCCTGGCATCAGGCCGCGCCATCAGGTCGGGCGGAATGACGAGGCGCAGCGCTTCGGAGCGGATGCCCGGACGGTTGGCGATGATGAAATCGCAAAGACCGAGGAGCGATTCGTATTCCTTCCACATCGGGATGTCTAGAAACGCGTCGGCGCCGATCATGAAATAAATGTGGTCACCGTAGCCGTGGTAGACGTGGCGGAAATAGCGCACGGTGTCCACGGAATAGTGGAGCTGCGTGCCGCTGAAGTCTTCGCCGGCTTCGGCGAGTGACGGAACAAAGTGCGGATGCTCGGTGCAGGCTAGTGCGACCATGGCAAAACGATGCGGGAAGGGTGCGAGATGTTGCTTCAGTTTGTGGGGCGGCCGGCTGGCGGGAATGAAATGGATCTCGTCGAAATTGAAACGGCGGTCGGCGGCGCGGGCGATCGATAAATGGCCGTTGTGAATGGGATCGAAAGAGCCGCCAAAGAGCGCGATGCGGCGCGGATGGTGTTTAGCTGCGGTATGGTGCGCTTGCGCTGTGGTCAATGCGCCTCCCCAGAGGGCGTGGCCGGCCCGAAAAGGGTCGCGACCGGCAATAACAAAAGCAATTTTCTCATGAATCCTTGACGGGCGCGGGCAGCGAATCGTGCCCTGACGCGTTTTCGTCATTTTCTGCTGAGGCCTGCGGCAAGTCCTCAGAAGAATCGGGAGCCGCGCGAGGAATCTTGTCCAAAGCATCCGCGATGGAACGAACGAGGTCTTTCACGCCGTCGCCAGCAACAGCGGAAATGGAGTGGAATTCGAGGCCGCGCTGTTTGCAGAAATCGCGCAGCGCTTCGAGCCGCGTGCGGTCCGTGGTGGCGTCGAGCTTGGTGGCTACGACGATCATCGGTTTTTCCGTCAAGGATTCGCTGAAGGCCGCAAGCTCGCCGTTGATGACTTCGAACGAATGGACGGGTTCATCGGCGTTCGAATCGCTGGTGTCGATCAAATGAACAAGAAGCCGCGTGCGTTCGACGTGGCGGAGAAAGCGGATGCCGAGGCCGGCGCCTTCGTGAGCGCCTTCGATGAGGCCGGGGAGATCGGCGACGACAAAGGTGCGGCCGAGTTCCGTGCCGTGCCCGCCGGTGCCGCCGTCGGCGTTGACGACGCCGAGATTGGGCACGAGCGTAGTGAATGGATAGTTGGCTATTTTCGGGCGCGCGGCGGAGATTACGGAAATCAAAGTGGACTTGCCCGCATTGGGGAAGCCCACGAGTCCGACATCAGCAAGGAGTTTTAGTTCGAGTCGAATATGGCGCTCTTCGCCAGGAAATCCGTCTTCGTGTTCGCGCGGAGCTTGATGCCACGGTTTGGCGAAGTGCTGGTTGCCGCGTCCGCCGCGTCCTCCATGAACGATCAGGACGCGCTGCCCAGGAGTCGCGAGATCGGCGATGGTTTCGCCGCTCTCCGCGTCGAACGCGAGCGTGCCGACGGGAACCTGCAGAATCATGTCCTCGCCAGAGTAACCCGTGCAGTTGGAGCCTTCGCCGTGGCGGCCGCGATCGGCCTTGAATTCACGATTGTAACGGTAGCGGAGCAGCGTATTGTCGTTCGGATTGGCTTCGAGAGAGATGCTTCCGCCGTTGCCGCCGTCCCCGCCGGAGGGACCGCCGCGCGGCACATATTTTTCGCGGCGAAAGGCCACACAGCCGTTGCCGCCGTCGCCGGCCTTCACCAGTATTTTGGCTTCATCAACAAACACAAAAGAACTCCAAGAAAGCCGACCGCTAGGCGGTCACCCGTGAAAAAGATAACATAAGCGAACTACCGAAACGCGAAATGCCGGAACGGAGGCCGTACACCGATGCCCCGCGTGCTCAAACGTCTTGCCCTGCTACTTTTTATCTTCGTCGCGGTGGCGGCTGCCGCTTTATACGTGCTCTACTTCCGGCGGGCGCCCCTCTCGGCTACGACTTCCCATGCGCGCGTTGCGCCGGTGATTTCCGCGATTCCCGGCCTCACCGCTTGCTGGGTCGAGACGGGAAAAACGTTCAGCAACTTTTCCTTCGGCTCGACCGCCGGGAGCGTCCTGGTGAAACATCCCGCGGGCGACTTGCTGATAGATGCGGGCAACTCGAGCCATTTCGACGAAGAAGTGGGCGTCTACCCGTTCTGGCTGCGGCTCAAACTCAAATCCCTTGCCGGACAGTTGAATCCGAAAGTACCGCTGCCGGATCTGCTGCGGCGCATCGGTGAAGATCCCGCCAAGCTGCGCTGGGCGATCCTCTCGCACGTGCATCTCGACCACGCGGGCGGGCTGATGGACCTGCCACGGATGCCGGTTCTGCTGACGAGCGAAGAGCTGCAATTTGCAAACGATCCCAAAGTGCAGGCCAAAGGTTTCATAATTGCCGCGCACACCCAGAAGTTTCCGCCAATCGGCGCGCCCACTTTGAAATTCGATGCGACGCCCTATGAGACGTTCGACGAGAGCGCCGACCTCTACAAAGACGGCTCAGTGGTCGTCGTGCCTCTTCGCGGACATACGCCCGGGAGCGTCGGGATCTTCGTGAACCTGTCACCAACGCGGCGCTTCTTTTACGTCGGCGACGCCGTTGACGATGAGCGCGGGTTCGAAGAGCGCGTCGGCAAGTCGCTTATCCTGCGCGATAGCGACAATGATATGGCTCTCGCAGACCAGATCGTCGGCCGTCTCAGCGAACTGCATGAAAAAGTGCCGGGGCTCGCGATCATTCCCGCTCATGGACGCAGCGCCTACAAGAAATTCTTTTCCGGCGGGCCGCTGAGCTGCGTTTCCGGCCAATCGGCGCGCTGAAAAGAAAAACGCGGTCCAGCGGGGCCGGACCGCGGAAGAGACGAGAAAGTGCGGACTAAAGTCCGCCCCTACACGATGCAGCACAAAGCAGTTAGTTTGCGGCGGACTTGGCCTGCTCCGCAGGCTGAACGCTGATGAAGCGGCCGTGACGGCCCCGGTCCAGAAACTTCACATGGCCGGTGACGAGCGCGAAGAGCGTGTCATCCTTGCCCTGACCGACGTTTTCGCCGGCCTGGTGCTTCGTCCCGCGCTGGCGCACCAGAATCGTGCCCGCGTTGACGAGCTGCCCGCCGAAGCGCTTTACGCCGAGCCTCTGTCCGTGTGAATCGCGGCCGTTTGTAGAGGAGCCGCCGCCCTTCTTATGTGCCATGACGTAATCCTTTTTTCAGAGCCATCAAAGCTTGAAGACTTCTGGCTGGAAAGAAACTAGAGCTTGATATCGCCGACCTCTACGGCCGTGTAGTTCTGCCGGTGACCGCGAGAAATCTTGTACTGGTTGCCCTTCTTGAACTTTAGCACCGTAATCTTTTTGGCGCGACCCTGTGCGACGATCTTGCCGCTGACGCTGGCCTTGCCGGCGTCATCGCCCAGCAAAACTTTCTTGTCGTCCGTGTGGACAGCCAGGACGGAACCAAAGTTGACCTTCTCTCCCACCGCCCCGTCAACGCGCTCGATGCGAATGGTGTCGCCCGGTGCGACGCGATACTGCTTTCCCCCGGTCTTAATGACGGCGTACATCGGTCCTCCAAGAGCTAAAAGCAAACCCTAATTATAGAGGTTCCTGGGCCAAATCGTCAACGAACGAAATGAGGTGATGGCGGGTTAGCGCTTGAGGAGTAAGTCCTTCCCGCTCATCACAAGGAGGTAGACCGCAACTTTTTTTCCGTTTTGGAGTTAAACTATACATAGGCGCCACAGGCAAGTGTGGGGCACCTGAAAGCGCTCGAATCCTGATAGACTCTGAACTATCATTCGGGATTCGGCGAGGTCAAAAAAATGCGTTACCTAAAATATCTCGCTTTACTCGCTATTTGCATGCTTCCTGCAGCAGCTCCGTCCCATGCACAAGTTATGGTCGGCGTTGGAGTTGGCCCGGGGTACGGCTATGCTGCGCCCATATGTGACTACGGCTATTATGGGTATTACCCCTATGCTTGCGCACCTTACGGCTACTACGGTCCGCAATGGTTCACCGGCGGCCTCTTCATCGGTGCCGGCCCGTGGTTCCGAGGGTTCGGCGGACGCGGGTTCATCGGTCGCGGCTTTAACGGTCGTGGCTTCAATGGACGTGGCTTCAACGGGCGCGGCTTTAACGGACGTGGGTTTAACGGTCGTGCCTTCAACGGACGTGCCGGCTTCGCGGGCCGCGGAGCCGTTGGCGGTGGCTTCCGTGGGGGCGCTGGTAGTTTCCATGGCGGCTCTGGTGGGCTCCAAGGCGGTGGAGGTTTCCACGGTGGTGGGGGCTTTCATGGCGGTGGCGGTTCCCACGGTGGTGGACACCGGTAATTCCCCAGATTTAGGCAACTGAAATTAGGAACGGCTGGCGGCGGACGCTGTCAGCCGTTTTCATTTTCGTCTGCACGCAGCTGAACGTCCCTCCTGGTGTGTCTAAATCGCCTTGCACTGCACAAACGCCCCGGGTGTTCCGTCCATGCGTCTTGAGTCTTGGAATTCTCTGTCGTAATGTACGGTCCGTGATTCCGTCCGGGAAACGTACCGCAATGCGTATCTCCCGGTTTCTTCCCTTGGGAAGGTAAACCTAAGTGCCCACTCTGGAGCTGCCTCAATCGCCGCATGCGCCTGGCATCAGCCCCGTCACCATCCATTACCGGGAGTTCGGC
>JBGQCW010000024.1:0-12250 GCA_041495565.1 Candidatus Acidiferrum sp. | reverse complement strand
CGGTCGCCCACATCCAGCGAAACGCTTAGCGCCGCGGTGGCTACTCCCATGCCGAGCGCCAGCGCCGCCCCGGTCAGGAGCTTGTGGCGCGGGCGGCGTCCAAAAGAATCGGCAACGAGTCGCAAGAACATAAGATAGTTAGTCGCTCGAGTAAGGGGCACGAATCAGAGTGCCGCTACTGAGGAATCTCCTTGGTGGCCCGAACGAGGGCGGAAACATCCAGCACGAGATCGCCGCCATCGGTATGCGATGGCACGCCGATGGGATTGCACCCGCCCTGGTCTCCGATCGACGGCACATAAATCGCCGCGCCACAGTGCCGGCAGATGACATTCTGGCCGTCCTGGCGATAGCCTTCTGCACCGCAAATCCGGCAAGCATCCAAAGCTGTGCCGTAGCCATTCGGCTTCTTGATAATCAGGAACCGCAGCGACTGATTGCCGGCGCTGATCGTGTAAAGATGCAAGCTCCCGTCCTGCACTTCACTCAACGGAATGCGTACTTCGTTGCCCACGGCAGTAACCGTTTGCGCTGAGGGCGGCGCGGAGTTCGCGCGCGCATAAATGAAGTCCGCGGTCAGCACCAGGATCACCACCAGGCACGCGCCAGCCGCGGCGATCATCCAGCGCCGCTGGCGGCGATTCTGCGATTCAAGCAGTCTCTTCTCCGCCTCACCGGCGGCCTTTTTCGCTGCCTCCGCGTGCGACGCCGATTGCCACTCGCGCAACACCAGCAGCGCCGCCGCCCCGAAGATAAACACGAAGAAAAACAGCTCATTCCGCACGATGGGGCCGATCAGCGCCATCTCCTGTTTGCTCGAGGGCAGCCAGCGCGCCTCGCTCAGCTCATGCAAACCCGTGAGCGCGAGCTGAAATGCAACGAGCATCAAAATGGCGCTGGTCACCGCAAAAAACCGGTGCAACGGCACGCGCAGCGTCCCCTTGAAGAAAAACAAGCCGACAGCCACGGCCGCACCAATACCGACGATCGTCCCGATCCAAGTCTGCAACCCCTCGCTCGAAAGCTCCACCGCGCGCAAAATCAGAGCCAGCTCCGCGCCCTCGCGCAGGACCATCAGGAACACAAACAGGAAAATCCCCCAGCCCGCTGCGTTCCCCGCGCGCTCGGCGTAGGCTTCCACTTTTTGCTCGATCTCTTTTTTCAGGTGGCGCGCAACTCGGTTCATCCATACGATCATCGTAATGACGAACACTGAAGCCACGAGGAGCATTAGCCCCTCGAATCCATCTTGGCTGATGCGGAAGCGCTCCAGGGCAGCCGCTACGCCCAAGCTCAGCGCCGCAGCTGCCGCGACACCGTACCAGACGAAACGTGCCAGGTGCCCGCGGCCGGTGCGGGAGAGGTAGACGAGGATGATGCCTACGACGAGAGAGGCTTCAACGCCTTCCCGAAGCGCGATGAGGAATGCCGAGAGCACGAAAACTCCAGTTGTGAATTACTTGCAACTACGGTTTAAGTGTACCGCACTGATGGACTTCCGTCAACCGGACCAACTTGGTCCGATTTCCCCTGCTCACGGATAGGTTATCCTGTTCTTTGTCCATGCGCACCTTCCGACAACCCGCTTCCCTGTTCGTGTCCGTCCTACTGGTGTGCGCGCAGGTTCCGGCGCAAGCGCCCTTGACATCGCAGCCAAAGGCCGCCATGGCACGAACGGATGCAAAGCGCGCGCAGAAGGCGGCGAAGCGTGGGGAGAAGGCCGAAACTGCAGGGCACATCGAGGAAGCGCTGGCAGCCTACCAGGAGGCCGTCGGCTATGCCCCGCAGGACGCAGCCCTCGTCGCACGCGCCGCAGCGCTGCGCTCCAAACTGGTGCGGGTTTACGCCGAGGCTGCGGAGCGTGACGCCCTGGCAGGCCATCTGGACCAGGCCACCGAGGAATTAGCCGTGGCGCTGCAAATCGATCCTGGAAACACCATCGCTGCGGAGCGGCTCGCGCAAATGAAGACCATGGAGGACGAGCCACCTGCAAAACCGCCGGGGACGGAAATCTCTGGCTTGCCGCGGCTTCTGCCGCAAGGCGGAAAACACACCATCAATCTACGCGGCGATACGAAGACAGTCTACGAGCAGTTGGCAACTCTCTTCGGCGTCAAAGCAGCCTTCGATCCAGACTTGACCGCGCGCAACGTACGTCTTCGCCTCGACGATGTGGACTTTTACACTGCCGCCTCGCTCCTCGGCGCGCAAACCGGAACCTTCTGGCGCCCGTTGAATCCCACGCTCCTGTTCGTTGCGCCGGACACGCAGGAGAAACGCAAGCAGTACGGCTTGGAAGCCCAGCAGACCTTCCCGCTTTCCTCAGCCGTCGGGCCAGAAGATGTGACCGAGATGCTCCGCATCCTGCGCGATATCACCGGAGTGACGCACATCGAGCTTGATACGCGCAGCCGGACCATCACCATGCGGGATACCCCGGAGAAGCTGGCGCTTGCCGGCGAACTGATCCGGCAAACGGAAAAGGCGCGCGGCGAGGTGATGCTGGAGATCGAGCTGCTCGAGGTCGACCGCAATACCGCGCAGAAGCTCGGCATCGAGACGCCTTCCAAGGCGCAGCTCTTCACCCTCCCTCCCAATCTGATCAGCCAGCTGAGCCAGGCAAACAATCTCGCGGCGCTCCAAACGCTGCTCGCGGGCATCTTCGGCGGCGCGGGAGCCGCAGGCGCAACTTCGGTCAGCTCGCTGATTCCGCAGCTCATCGCCGTTGGCGGCGGCAAGACGACGTTTCTTCTGACGTTGCCCAGTGCTGCAGTGGATTTTTCCAATGCACTCTCGCTGGTGCACAGTGGCCGTCAGGTTCTCCTCCGCGCGCAGGACGGCAAGCCCGCCACATTTTTTGTGGGCGACCGTTTCCCGGTGACTCTCTCGCTGCTCTCCGGCAGCCTGGGCACCTCGGGTCTCACCGCGAATCCAGGCGGCGCGAGCAATCCCTTCCCGAGCACTTCCTATCCGGCGGGCGTGGACCCGGTGGCCTTGGTCGCAGCCGACTTTTTGAACAATGGCTTGATCGATCTGGCCGCGGTGAACGAGCTCGACAATTCTGTGACCATCTTGGTGAATCAGAGCGGCAACCAGGGAACTTTTGCCGAGGCTACGAATTCGCCGATTCCGCTCGGTCCAAAACTCGCCGCCGCACCGCCGAGTCCGCCCGCAATCGCCTCCGCCGTGCTCACTTCCAAAGGCTTTCACGACCTGCTCGTCACCGATTCCACGAATAACGTCGTCAACATTTTCTTCAGCATCGGCGATGGTACCTTCGTGACTCCTGCAACGTCGATCCCGGTCGGCGTTCAGCCAAGCGCCATTGTCACCGCGGATTTTGACGGCGACGGCCACCAGGATTTTGCCGTCGCCAATTTCAAGGACAACACATTCTCCGTTTTTCTCGGCGGCGTGGACAAGAACGAGAATCCGACCTTCACCCAGGTGGCAGGCTCTCCCTTTCCCCTCCCCACGAGTGTCAGCGGACCAGTCGCCATGACGGTCGCTGATTTCAATAGTGACGGCAAGCCCGATCTCGCCATCGTCAATCAGACGACACTCGCCAATCCATCGGTCGCGCAAGGCAACGTCGTGGTCCTGCAAGGCAAAGGCGATGGAACGTTCACCGAGTTCACCGGCTCACCGATTACCGTGGGAATCAATCCCGTCGCGGTCGCTTCCGGAGACCTGGACGGCAACGCCAGCGCCGATCTCGCCATCGTGAACAAGACGGACAACACTGTCACCGTTCTGCTGAATAACGGGGACGGTACCTTCGTTGCCGGACCGAATTCGCCTCTCGCCACGTCCCCAAATCCCACGGGAATCGCTATCGCGGACTTCGCTCAGAGCGGCACTGTGGGTATTGCCGTCACATGCGCAGGCTCGAACACGTTTCGAGTGTTTTTCGGCGTCACCGCCGGTTTATTCACCGTTGGATTCGAGCCACCCGCGGGGCCGGCGGGGTCTCTTCCCACCGCGATCGTGGCGGCGCAGCTGGTCAGCGGCGGGTTTCCTGATGTGGCCATCACCAACAGCGTGTCCGGCGCAGCGGGCGACGTCACCGTGGTCTTGAGCCCGGCGAATCTTTTTTCAAGTTCCGGACTGACGCAGACGCCGTATCCCGGTTCGGAATATGTCGACCTGGGCGTAAAAATAAAGGCTACACCCGCGCTGCATCCCAACAACGAGGTGACGTTGCAACTCGAATTCGAAATTCGCGCGCTCTCCGGCAGCAACGTGAACGGGATTCCCATCATTTCCAACCGCACGCTGACGCAAACCGTGCGCGTCAAAGAAGACGAACCGACGCTGATCGGCGGTCTCACCGATACGGAGGAAACTCGCGCCATCACGGGCTTGCCGGGCTTCGCTGAAATCCCGGGTGCGGGTTATGCGTTTGGGGCGAAAAACAATTCGCTGCAGGACACGGAACTTTTGATTTTGGTCACGCCGCGAAGATTGCGGCTCGCGGACCATCTCACGCGGACGATTTTCGCGGGCCGCGGCGATACCGGCGGCCGGGGAAGCATTGGCCCGGGAACTCAACCGGCACCCGGCGGACAACCTCAACCTTGAGGCCAATCGAACCGCGCCTCGCCGGCTATTCGCGCTGCCGGTCGGAAGTCTAGTCTAGGAAAAAATCTTCGTTCTCGCGCGGATGATCTACGGCAGTGGTTCGAAGACTACGATGGGCTGGTAGGTGCGCGGCACTACCGCTTCGGCGATGGCGATGAGCTTCTCCTGCTGGCTGAAAACACGCAGCCGTGGAGCCTTTGGCTCGCCACCATCCAACTGCGTCGTCGCGCCCGGAGGCGGCTCGACGCGGCCCGGTTGAAGGTGCGCGATCGAAATGTTGAACTTCGCACCGTGAC
Organism: Candidatus Acidiferrum sp.; assembly: GCA_041495565.1. Taxonomy (GTDB): domain Bacteria; phylum Acidobacteriota; class Terriglobia; order Acidiferrales; family UBA7541; genus Acidiferrum. The sequence goes on along the minus strand of JBGQCW010000024.1, from coordinate 7,373 downwards.
GCACGCGCTTCTCGATGACCGGAAGAACATTCACGCGCGGGAAATTGGGCAGCAGATTTTCCAGCGGGATCAGGCAGTCTGCGAATTTTCCGGCGTGTTTGGCTTCCGCGAGTTCTTCGAGCGTTATCGCCTGTTCCAGAGAGAATTCTCCAACCGCGGTGCGCGTGATTTCTGCAAGGTGCGCGCCGCATCCGAGCTTCTGCCCCATTTCATGAGCCAGCGAGCGGATGTACGTTCCGGACGAGCACTCGATGACAAACCGTGCGATGCTCCCTTCGATCTCCGTCAGCCTGAATTCGAATACCTCCACTTCGACGGCCTTGAGCTCCACCGGTTGCTTCTTGCGCGCCAGTTCGTACGCCGGACGCCCCCGCACTTTTTTCGCGGAAAACGACGGCGGCATCTGTTCGAATCGCCCGATGCGTTCCGCCGCAAACTTTTCCAGCATTGCAGTATCCAACGCCGGGGCAGTGTCCGGCCCTTGCGCTTCGCCGTCGGCATCGTACGTATCCGTCGCGAAGCCGAAACGAATGCCCGCCGTGTATCGTTTGCGGCGTCCCACGTAGAACTGCACCAGCCGCGTGGCGCGCCCCAGCAGCAACACCAGGACACCCGTCGCCAGCGGATCGAGCGTGCCAAGATGCCCGATCTGCCGGAAGCCCGCAAGGTGACGCACGGCATCCACCACGTCGTGCGACGTTTTCCCCTTGGGCTTATTGATGACGAGCGCGCCGTCACACGGCGCCGGCTGTGGCTGGCGTGGCATTCTAAAAGTTATCAGTCGTTAGTATTAAGTTCTTACTGCAAAACCCAGAAAAAGTATGTCGTTAACTCGCAGCCACGAAGGCATCTGGCCAGAACAAGCTTCCGATGGGCCAACGAAAAGAACAAACCAAATCGTCAAAGGCGCCTTCTTCCGAAGGTTCTTACTTAGGACTAAGAACTAAAAACTGACTACTGCTCTGACGCGGACGGTTTGTCCTTTTTCATGTCCTTCAGGAGCTGTTCGATGCGCTCGATGTGTTCCTGAGAGAGGTCCAGCGTGAAGTGCAGCTCTGGCACGCGGCGCAATTGCAGCCGCTCGACGAGTTCGCTCCGGATGTAGCCCGAAGCATGTTCGAGAGCTTTGATCGCGTCCGATTGTTCCTGGTTGGTGCCATTCACGCTGATGAAGACGCGCGCGTGCTTCATGTCCGGCTGAACGCGGACTTGGCTGGCGACCACCATGCCTTCGAGCCGCGGATCTTTCAACTCGCCCGCCAACATGGCGTTGATTTCGTGTGCGATCTCCTCGCCCACGCGTTCGTGACGGTGATTGGCTGGACTCATCGGGGTCCCTGCGAAACTTCCTAAATAATCTCCACCGCTTGGTTAATCAAAAACGAGCCGAGGATGCGGTCGGCCTCGTCCAGAACTTTCTGCAGCACTTCGTTGACGTGCTTCTCTTCGTTCGAAATCGTGACAACGCCAACCACCGACCGCTGCCAGGTATCCTGATGCTCCAGCTCCGCCACCGCAACATTGAATTCCCGCCGCAGCTTATCCTTCAAGCTGCGCAGAACCTGCCGTTTGTCCTTCAGCGATTGCGCGTCCGGAATATGCAGTTCGAGAGTGAGCAGACCGACCGGCATGAGCGGCTCCCGGGGACAGCCTGGCGGCTTATTTCCTGCCGGAGGGCCCGCCGCCCTGTCCGGCAGCTTCGGCGGCGCTCATCTTCGTGACGCTGAAGCATTCGAGGATGTCGCCGACTTTGATGTCGTTGAAATTGGCCACGCCCGCGCCGCACTCAAAGCCTGTGCGCACTTCGCTGGCGTCATCCTTGAAACGCTTCAGCGAGCTGAGCTTTGACGTGTAAATCACCACCCCATCGCGCAGCACGCGCACCTGCGCGTCGCGCTTCAGGATGCCATCGACCACGTAGCAGCCCGCAATCGTCCCCGCGCCCTTGACGCGGAACGTGTTGCGCACTTCCGCGCGGCCCAGATGCGTTTCCGTGACCACCGGTTCGAGCAGGCCTTCCATGGCCTTCTTAATCTCGTCGGATACTTCGTAGATGATCGTGTGCGTACGGATGTCCACATGTTCTTGCTGCGCGAGGTCCAGAGCCTTGCGGTCTGGCCGCACGCCGAACGCAATCACGATCGCGCCGGATGCGGAAGCGAGCAGCACGTCATTTTCCGTGACCGCGCCAACTCCCGAACCGATGATCTTCAGCTTCACCTGGTCGGTCGAAAGCTTCGGCAGCATCTCGCTGAGCACTTCGGCGGAGCCCTGCACGTCCGCCTTGATCACAATTCCCAATTCCTTGACGTCGCCGGCCTTGAGCTGCTCGTGGAGCTGGTCGAGGGTGATGCGCGAGCCGCTGATGCGCGCCATCGCTGCATCGCGCTGTTTCGACTGGCGGTACTCAACGATGTGGCGCGCCTTGGCTTCGTCGGTTACCTGAAAGAGGTCGCCCGCTTCAGGCACGCCCTGCAAACCGAGCACTTCGACGGGCGTGGACGGCGGCGCATCCTTGACGACACGGCCGCGATCGTCAAACAACGCGCGGACTTTGCCGAAAACCGAGCCGCAGATGAAGAAGTCGCCGGCGTTGAGCGTGCCGTTCTGCACCAGAATGGTGGCAACCGGGCCGCGGCCCTTGTCGACGCGCGATTCGAGAACCGTGCCCGTCGCGGGGGCGTCGGGATTGGCCTTCAGCTCGCGCAAATCAGCCACCAGCAGAATCGTTTCCAGCAGCTTGTCGATGCCCTTCTTCTGCTTCGCGGAGACTTCCACGATTTCCGTGTCGCCACCCCATTCGGCGGACATCAGGCCGATATCGGCCAGTTGGCGCTTCACGCGATCCGGTTGCGCTTCCGGTTTGTCGATCTTGTTGATCGCCACGATGATGGGCACTTTCGCAGCCCTGGCGTGATCGATCGCTTCTTTCGTTTGCGGCATGACGCCGTCGTCGGCCGCCACGACCAGAACGACGATGTCCGTCACTTTCGCGCCGCGCGCGCGCATGCGCGTAAACGCTTCGTGACCCGGCGTATCGACGAACACCACAGCGCGGTCGTTTACGACCACTTTGTAGGCCCCGATATGCTGCGTTATCCCGCCCGCCTCACCCGCCGCTACATCAGCCTGGCGGATGGCGTCAAGCAAACTCGTCTTTCCGTGGTCGACGTGGCCCATCACCGTCACCACGGGTGGCCGCGGCTTCAAACTTTCCTTGGTCTCTTCCTTGGCGACCTCCAGCACCATCTCCTCTTCCAGGGAGACGACGCTGACCACGCCGCTGAATGCTTCTGCAAGCGTCGTGGCTGTGGGTACGTCGAGCGCCTGGTTGATGCTGGCGAAAACACCGCGATCGAGCAGGTTCTTCAAGAGCTCTTTGGCGCGCACGTCCAGTTTTTCCGCGAGTTCGCGAATCGTGATTCCTTCGGTGATGGTGACTTCGCGGGGCGCGCGGGGTTCCGGTGGCGCGATGACGGCGGCTACACCGCCGCGGCCCGCGCCCGGACGCTGACGTGTCGGATGCAGCTTGCGCTCGCCCTCCTGCTCGCGCTTGTCGGCAACTGGGCGCTGGCGCTGGGGTGGCTTGCGCGTGTAAAGCGGCTTGCCGGGCTCCGCCTTCGGCGGCATTTTCTCTAGAAACGGCGGCAACATGCCTGGACGCCCTGGTGCGCGCGGGCCGGGACGCGTGCCGGTCGGCATCGGTCCACGGCGTTGCTCAAAAGGCCGGCTTGGTGCGCCACTCGGACCACCGGGGCGCGATGGGAAGGGTCTCGGTTGTTGCGGACGCATGGGCTGACCCGGACGCGGACCGCTGGAGCGCGAGCCCGGTGTTGTGCCAGGCACAGGCCCGCGATTGCCGGTCGGCAGCGGACCGCGATTTCCTGTGGGCAAAGAAGGCCGAGCCGGTGCGCCGAGGCGTGTTGCAGCGGCACCCCGCGCGGCGGCCGCAGGACGAAGGGCCGACGGCTGAGTACCCGACGGAGCGGCAGGTCGTGCTCCCGCAGGAGTCGCAGGATGTCCTGCAGGCGCAGCGGGCCGAATAGGGGTTGCCGCGGGCGGCGCAGCAGCCGGTGCGGCAGGTTTTGCCGCCGGTGGCGCCGTTACCGGTGCAGCAGCAGGCACTTTGGGCGCAACCGGTGCAATCGCCGGAGCGGTTGCCACTGGAGCAGCCGGCTTCGCGATTGGCGTTGCAGGAGTGACTGGTTTCGCAGCGGGCACGACGCTGGCTTGCGGCGGTGCAGCAGGCGCGGCGGGCCTCATCCTCGCAACTTTCGCAGCCGCATCCTTGGCTTCTTTTTCCGCTTGGGCAGCCGCTTCCGCTTGGGCTTCGGCTTCCGCTTGTCCCAGGAGATTTTTGCGGACTTTTTCCGCCACGTCAGCCGGAATCGAGCTCGAGTGCGTCTTCTTTTCTGTGACTCCATAGCCGGGCAGGAGGTCAATAATGGCCTTGGCCTTGACCTCGAGTTCGCGGGCCAGCTCGTTGATTCGGACTTGGTTTGCGTCAGTCATGCTTCCTTTTACGACTTTGCCTCTTCCGCCTGCTCTGAATCATCTTTACTGCCTGCGGGCGCAGCTTCTGCAGCTTTCGCTTCCGCGGCCGGAGTTTCTCCAGCCACTTCTAAGGTTTCGGTCGCTTCCGCCGCCCCGGCGCTCTGGGAAGCTTCTGCCTTCTCCGCTGTCGCTGCTTCGCTTTCTGCGGCGGGGGCTTCCGTACTCGCTGCAGCCTCCGCGGTGGCGGTAGCAGCAGCTTCGGTGCCGCCTTCGTAGAAGCGGTTCACGGCCTGATAAATCTTGTCCACCATCTTTTCGCCGATGCCCGGAATCTCCATCAACTGTTCCGGCGTCATCCCGGCGAGCTTCTCGACGGAATTGATTCCCGCCGCTTCAATCTTCTCGATGGTCTTCGCTCCCACGCCCGCCAGAGACGTTAGCGGGGTCGCCGGCGCGGTCAGCGCGGTCATCTGTTCTTCGATTTCCTGGCGCTTCTCTTCTTCGCTCTTGATGTCGATGTCCCAGCCGATCAGCTTGCTCGCCAGGCGAACGTTCTGCCCCTTCTTGCCAATGGCCAGCGAAAGCTGCGAATCTTCGACGATCACTTCCAGTTTTTTGTTCTCCGGATCGATGATCTGCACGCGTGTCACTTTCGCCGGGCTTAGCGCCTTCTGCGCGAACGCAACGGTCTCTTCGCTGTACGGAATAATGTCGATCTTCTCGCCGCGCAGCTCGCGGATAATCGACTGCACGCGCATGCCTTTCATTCCCACACACGCGCCCACGGGATCGACGTCCTTGTCCCGGCTCGCCACCGCCACTTTCGTGCGCTCGCCGGCTTCGCGAGCCGCAAATCGGATCTGCACCGTGCCGTCGTAAATCTCCGGCACTTCCATCTCGAACAAGCGTTGCACCAGGCCGGCATCCGCCCGCGAAACGATTACCTGCGGCCCCTTTGCCGCGCGATCCACCATTTTGATTACCACGCGCAGCCGCTCGCCGATGTTGTACGTTTCCAGCTTCGATTGCTCGCGCTTTGGCAGCCGCGCTTCCGTGCGCCCCATGTCCACGATCAGGTCCGGGCCTTCGGCGCGCTTCACGATCACCGTCACCAGCTCGCCCACGCGCGTGTGATACTCGTTGAAAATCGTGTCGCGCTCGGCTTCGCGCACCTTTTGCAGGATGACCTGCTTAGCGGTCTGCGCGGCGATGCGTCCCAGCACGTCCGTCGGCTTCGCTGTCACAATCTCCGTGCCGACTTCCGCCGCCGGATTTTTCTTCTTCGCATCCGCCAGGCTGATCTCTTTTTTTGGGTCGGTCACTTCTTCGACGACCATGTGCACCGAGAACACGTCCACCTGGCCGGTTTCCTGGTTGAACTTCGCGCGCAGATCTTCTTCCGTCTTGTAATACTTCCGCGCCGCCACCACCATGGCGTCTTCAATCGCCGACACCACGATTTCCGGCTCAATGTGCTTCTCGCGGCTGAGCATTTCGATCTGTTGGTAGAGCAAATTCGCCATATCGCGTTCCTGAAATCTCCGGTTCTTTATCCCGTAAGTTGTCTTCGTGCGTCGCGGCTTCCTTGCAGTGTTCTCTGCGCTCCTCAGCGTCCTCTGCGTCTCCGCGTTATCTTTTGTTCTCTCTTCTTGTCTCTTCTTCTTTCAACTTTCAACTTTAAACTCTCGCCTGCCGCTAAAATTCCACGACCAGATTCGCCTTGCGGATCGCCTCGAGCGGCAGCTCGACCGTCCGCGTCTCCTTGCCTTTCAGCTCCATCCGGACTTTCCCGTCCGCAAATCCTGCCAGGCGCCCTTCAAAAAACTTCGCCTCTCCCACCGGTTCGCTGGTTGAGATTTTCGCCAAGCGGCCCCTAAATCGCTCGAAATCCGCCGGTTTCCGCAGCGCCCGGTCCATCCCCGGCGAACTGATCTCCAGGATGTACCCCGGTCCCGGAATCAACTCCTCGACGTCGAGGATCACGCTCAGTTGCTGGCTGACGCGCTGGCAATCCGCATGGCTGATCTTCGGATAGGGGTCACTCACCCCGGCCCCTTCGGCGCCACCAGAAATGTTGGCCGTATTACTGCCACCCGGAACTTTGTCGACGTACACCCGCAGGAACCGCTGCTTGCCGACTTTCCATTCGACATCAACGATTTCCAGGCCTTCCGAACGCGCCACCCGCTCGGCAGCGTCGCGGATCTTCTCCAAATCCACGTAGAGACTCCCCGACCATAGCCGGTCCGCAGTGCACTCCAACCGGCCCAACAAAAAAGTGGGCTTGCGCCCACTCCTCCGTGCGACCCGCTTCAGAGCGAAAAAAGAGTATATTCCCACTGCACTGTAAAAGCAAGATACGGGGGACTTTCCACGCACCCTCCCTTATCGGAAGCGCGCAACTCGGTTGGGCCCACTCTCCGATCTCATTGTAGCCAGGAGTTTCGCACGCGCCGGAAGCAGCACCCCGCACAAAAAGAAAAACGCCCCCGAGGATGTCGGAGGCGTTTTATCAAAACTTGCGGCTGCGTCAGTCGAAACGACTACTGCTGCGGCTTCGCGGCAGGTGGTGTGGTTGCAGCCGGTTTCGCAGCGGGGGGTGTGGTTGCCGCGGGCTTCGCGGCGGCCGGCTTGGGCGGCGTCGCTACGCCACCCTTGACCGGGTACGCCTGGTCGTAGAGGCGCACGATGTCTTGCGTCACGTCGACCTGGTTGGAAAAGTTGACGATCGGCGTGTTCTGCGCCGAATAATCCAGGAGGACGATGTAGCCGTTTTCACGCGCGTAGCGGTCCAGTACGTCGTTCATCTTGCGGCCCAGGCGGTCGAATACCTCGGCCTGCGACGCGTTGGCATCTTCCTGCATCTCATTCTGCTTGCG
>JBGQCW010000023.1:0-12291 GCA_041495565.1 Candidatus Acidiferrum sp. | reverse complement strand
GAAATCGCAAACTCTTTCTTGGTGCCCATCAAGGTGTTCCCCCGGAATCAAGAATAGGGCTGCAAGGCGCAGAGTGAGGCTACTGAATCCGCGTGGGAGCGTCAACTGGCCACACGAACAAGTGGGAAGAGCAAAGGAAAGTACAGGCAAACTTTCGCGCCGTTATTCCACGTCGGTGAGTGAGCGAATCTGGGTCTCAAGCGCCTGATTGTACTGTCGCTCGATCTGCAGTTCCGTCTGCAGTTTCTTGACGAGCAAGTCCAGGTGGGCGATCTCGATGCGCAGCTTTTGAACGTCGGAAGCAGTAGGAGCCGGCCGCACAGTGGGTGTCGCGTATGGCTGAGCGTCGAGCTGTGCTGGCGCCGGTTGCCGTGGCGTGAACGCTGCGGCGAGCGCCCGTGGCCAGGCCGATTCGGCTGTTGCCGCCGCCGCAGGAGGCGGAGGCGCGATATTCCGGGGCGCCACAGGAACGGGAGCCGGAGCGAAGAGGCTGCTTAGACTATTCGAAGACGCCGAACGCTCCACAGCAGGAGCAGCCGCAGTTCCTTTTGGCTCAAGGAGGCTCTTGACACGCGCAATCAGCTCCTGGGGCTGAAAAGGCTTGCGAATCAGTTCATCGGCTTTTACCGCGACGGCTTTGTCCGCCACGCTCTTATTGACTACGCCGGACATCAATACCACGGGAGTCTGATTGAATTCGGGATGCTGCTTGATCTGGCTGCAAACGGAGTAGCCGTCCTGATCCGGCATGATGACGTCCGTAATCACCACGTCGGGGCGGTTTTGTTCGAACTGGGCGAGCGCTGAAGCCGCATCGGCACACGTAATCACGTTGATGTTTTCGCGCCGGAAAGCGATCTTGATGACTTCGCGCATTGTCGCGCTGTCGTCGATGAAATAGACGGTGGGTATGCGCTTGGGCGTCGCTTCGCCCAGCGGAGGAACGGTCATGGTTTCGCTCATAGCGCTTCCTTGTCCGCCATGTCGCGCGTGCCTTCATCGTATTCGCGCATGGCATCGAGCATCAGATCGGTGGCGGAGCGCAGCACCGTGCGCTGCGCCGAAGCCGCGCCATAGGCAAACTTATAGACGCCTTCGCCGCCGTTAACGCAACTTTTCAGGATATGAATCACCGCTTCGTCGCCAAACAAATTCCCGCATTCCGCGTGGGTAATCTCTCCCGCGTCGAAGAACATGACTGCGTCCGTTTCGCCGGCGTTGATATGCAGCGCCCCCGTTTGATGTGCATGTCCGAGCATCTGCATCACGCTGGGAAGGTCGTGGTGCGTCAGGTTGCCGCTGAGACTCGTATCTGCCTGGGCCAGCATCTGCGTCGGCTGAAATCCTTCCGCTTTGCTGACGATGATCTGCTTCACGTGTGCGGCAATGACCGGAGGCGTTTGGTGCCGATCGATGTAGTCGTCACAGCCAGCCTGAAACGCTTCCATCAGGGCACGCTGGCTTCCGTCGCCGAGGGCAATAATGGGCAAGGCGGAATTCTTGGCGTCCGCGCGAATGATTCTGGCGATTTCGAGCGCACCCATTTCCCGCATGTTTGTGGCGCATAGGATCGCCGTGGGCATGTCGTATTCAAGTGTTGTCAGCGCGAAGGCTGCCTGCGTGCTCGAGATGACTTCAAATCCTTCGCGTTTTAGCGCGTCGCCCAGGCGCTTCGCAAAATACACGTTGCTGTCGATCAGCAGGACCTTTCCTGAACGCCCGGCAACCGTCATGGCCGCGCCCCCAGCACTTCCTGCGCTTCGGTTTCCACGGCCATTTCGCCGGGACCCGGCGTGATCGCATCGATGTTCAAGACCTCAATCACATCGCCGTCATGCGAGAGCCAGCCTGCGACGTGAGGCGCGTCGGATTCTCCGGCGGCGGTCATCTCCACCGTTATCAATTCGCATTCTCCGGTGACTGGCAGCGCCACCCACTCGGTCTGCGCGCCGTAGTGGCGTACTGCGACAAGGTAGAGCCGGCGTGACGTCAGGCTCTTTCCAATCAGTATTTTTGCCACGTCGCACACCGGAACAATTCGTCCGCGCCGCAGTATTACGCCTTCGATCCTCGAGGTGCGATGCGGAAAGTGAAAGACCCGGCTTGGGGCGACCAGCTCGGCGATTTGGCCGGCGGAAACGGCAAATCGCCGCTCGCCCAGCCGCAGCAGGACGAACGATTGCAGTTCGAGTTCGGCCGCTACCGTCATGGAGCGAATTCCGCCCCTTTTGCATGCCCTCCCTCGAGGTTTTCCAACGGCGGCATGGCGGCATCCAGCAGTGCGAGTTCCTCGGGCGACAAAAATCCTTCCGGATTCACCACTGGAATAACTTCGTGATCCAGGGCGGTCAGTCCCCGGTACCAGCTTCTTTCTTCATGACAGAAAGATTGCGGCAGCGCTTGCAGCCTCGTCATGGACGTCATTTTTTCGATGCCATCGACCAGCAGAGCCGTGCGAGTCTTTCGAAGAACGAAAATCAGTGTTCCTTGCGAGGCGGGAAGATCAAAATGCAGCGCGCCGTTTACAATGAAGAGCGATCTGTCTCCGCGCCGCACCACATGGCGCACTTTGCGGAGGCCGGGCGCGTTAATTTCGACGGAAGCACCCGACAAGCTGTCCTTGCTGCGAACCTCCTGCACGGAAGCCGAGGAAACAGCGAAGAGCTGGCCGCACAAACGGAATACGATGATCTGCTCCGACCTCGTCGGACTTGGCCTTGCGGGAGCTGCTACTCGCATCAACGGACTCCCGCGGGAGTCGGCCGGCAAATTCCCAGTACGCGCTTTTCGATCGCGGCGTAAATATCGTCGATTCCGAGCACCTGATCCACGACGCCGGCCTTGATCGCCTCGGCGGGCATGCCGAAAATCACGGAGGTCGCTTCGTCTTGGGCCAGCACCAGCCCGCCCGCGTCCTTGATGGCTTTGGCTCCTTTGGCTCCATCACCGCCCATGCCCGTAAGCACACCCGCGATACTCAAAGCGCCGGCGTAGGCCGCAACCGATTCCATGGTTACGTCAATATTCGGCAGATAGCCATTGATGCGTCCCGACGATCCGTCCAATTGAATGCGGCCCGTGGGCGTCACGCGAAGATGCTGTCCTCCGGGGCAAATGTAAAAAGTACCCGGTTGCAGTGATTCGTTGGCTTCAGCTTCCTTCACCCGAGCTTCAGTGAATTCCGCAAGCTGCGCGGCGTATTGCGTGGTGAACGCCGCGGGCATGTGCTGCACCAGGATGACCGCGGCAGGGAAGTCGCGCGTGAATCCGGGGGCGATACGCATGACCGTCGCTGGTCCGCCGGTCGAGGCGGCCAGCACCACAACGGGAAATCGTTGATCGAGCCCTGACGTGGGTGCAGGGCGAGGGCTGACCGGAGGTTGCGGACGCATCTTGGCGCCGCTGGTATCCTGTAGCTTTGAAGCCAGCCGCGAAGCCGTGCGCACGACACGCACTTTGCAGGCCATGCGCACCTTGCGAAGGAGTTCTTCTTTCACGCTCTGCATGTCGAGGTCAATGCCGCTGGAGGGCTTGGCCACAAACTCGATGGCGCCCAGTTCCAGTGCGCGAAGCGTGCTTGCCGCACCTTCCTTGGATTCGGAACTCACGATCACGATCGGGCGCGGATTCGTGGTCATGATTTCAGCGGTCGCCTGCAGGCCGTCCACGTGGGGCATGTTGATGTCCATCGAGATGACGTCGGGCTTGAGCGACTCCGCCAAGCAAACCGCTTCACGGCCATCCTTGGCGTGACCTACCACTTGCAGTTGTTCGTCCGCGTTGAAGATCGTCTCCAGCACCTTGCGCATGAACGTGGAGTCATCCACGATCAGCACGCGAAACTTTTTGTTCGGGGTTGCCATCGCTTGTTTACGCCACCGGAACGACCGGGCGGGCCGCTTCCGTTCCTATGAGTTGTTCCACCGCTGCGATCAACTGATCTTCCTGAACCGGTTTGGTCAGGAACGCCGTGGCGCCTTCCTTCATGGCACGATCCCGATGCTTGGCGCCCGCTCGGGACGTAACCACCATCACCGGAATACGGCGCGTCGTCGGGCTTTGCCGCAACTGCACCATTAATTCGTACCCCGTCATGCGCGGCATTTCGAGGTCGGTGATCACCAGGTGGCAGCCATGCTGCGACACAAGCTCAGCGGCTTCCAGGCCATCGGCGGCCAGCTTCACGCGGTAACCGTTCTTCTCCAGCATGCGGCCCACGAATTTGCGCACGCTGATGGAGTCGTCCGCCACGACGATGACGCGCTCCTGCTCGACTCGGTCGATGGCCTCCGACGGAATCGTTCCGCGCGCCACCGCTGTCGAGCCCGGCGCAAAAATGCGCGCCGCACTGGCGTTGGCCTGCAGCGCCCGCCGCTCGCTTGGCTCCGTTGCCACCATGCGGTTCAGGTCGATCAGCAGAATCAAGCTGCCGTCCGGCGCAATCGTCGTTCCCGGGAAGAGCTTCACGCGGCGCAGATATTCGCCGAGGTTCTTGATTACGATTTCGTCTTTGCCGATAACTTCTTCCACCACGAGGCCGATCTGCCGGTTTCCGGCATTGGCGACGACCATGCGGAAGTACCCGTTGACCGGTTCAAGAGGCGGCAAGCCCAGATACGTGTCCAGGCGCACGACCTCGGTGACGACATCGCGGACCTTGGTCAGCAATTTTCCGCCGACATCTTCAATTTCATCGGCGCGCAAGCGGCGGATTTCATCGACGACTGCCAAAGGAAGCGCGAAGTTCGTCGTCCCGCAGCGCACGAACAACGCCGGCGAAATAATCAGCGTGAGAGGCACCTTCAGGGTGAACTTCGTACCCCGACCGCTGGTGCTCTGGATATCGATTTCGCCGTTGAGCGCGTTCAAGTTTGCGCGCACCACGTCGAGTCCGACGCCTCGGCCCGCCAGCTCCGTCTTGACCGGGGCAGTTGTGAAGCCTGGGTGGAAGAGCATTTCGCGCATGTCACGTTCCGTCAGGCGGTCCGCGGTTTCCGGCGAAACCAGTCCGCGCTCGATAGCGCTCTGTTTTACGCGCTCATAGTCGATTCCGCGGCCATCGTCTTCCACTTCGATGTAAATGTGATTCCCTCGGTGGTAGGCGCGCAGCGTGATATTTCCCGTTGCCGCTTTGCCGGCAGCGGTGCGGTCGTTGCTGTGCTCGATCCCGTGCGCCACGGAATTTCGCACCAGGTGGACCAGCGGGTCGGAGATCTGCTGAATAATGTTGTTGTCGAGTTCCGTTTCGCTGCCCGTAAGGTCGAGATCAACCTGCTTTCCCGTCGATTTCGCCGCATCACGCACGGCGCGCGACAGCCGTGAATACAGCGTGCCAATCGGAACCATTCGCGCGGCGGTGATCTCATCCTGCAAGTGATGCGCCAGCTTCGTGAACTCGTCGATGTCACCCTCGACCCGCCCGATAAATCCTTCGAGCTGCGAAAGAACTTCGTTCACGTCCGCTGAAATTTCCGCCATCGACCGCGACAAGATATTGAAATCGTCGTACCGGTCCATTTCCAGTTCGCTGAATTCCGACCAGAACGAACTCTCTCCCGCGGCCGCGCTCGTCAGCATCTTGGGCGTCGCGGCTGGCGTCCATGGACCCTGGGCGGCCCTGCTGTTGCTGATACGGTTAAATTCGTACTTCTCTTGGAATTCCGCAACTTTACCCTGGAGACGCTCTTTCGAGAAACTTAGCGTGTCGACCAGTTTTTCCAGTTCGGCTACGCGGCCAACCATGCGCGTACGGTTGATCACCAGCTCACCGACCGTATTCATCATGCGATCGAGGCGCGCGAGAGCAATTCGAACGGACTTGACCGCCGCCGGCGGTGTCACAATTTGTTTCGCGGACTTTTTCGCGGGTGCCGCAGCTTGCGGTGCCGCCTCCGCTTCGCCGCCGGCCTGCTCATCCGCTGTTCCTGCTGCTTCGGCCAGCAATTCCGTTTCTTCCGCATCCATCGGCGCAAACTCCGCGATGCGTCCGAGAAGGGAATCGACGCCCTTGCGCATTTCCACCTCATCAGCCCACTGGCGATGGAGGGTTTTCTTCAGCATGTCAACCGATTCCAGGCACAGGTCCACAACCGCGGGAGATGGTTCCATCTCGCCATCGCGCAAACGGCCGATAAGATCCTCGACGCGATGTGCGATGCCGCTCAGCCGTTTCAGGCCAACTTGCGCCGCGGAACCCTTCACCGTGTGGATGGCGCGGAACAGTTTGTTGATTTCCTCCGGATTGTTATTGCCTTCAAGGGAAATCAGGCAATCGCTGACGATCTGCAGATGCTCTTCCGCTTCCGGCTGGAAGAATTCCAGAATTTCGTCCGGCACTTCGTCGTCCGTCGGCAAAGCGTCAAAGTAAGATCCCGTCGCGGCGGCGACGGCCGTCTCGGCTGGTATTTCAGCGGCAAACCGCTCCCGCGTTTCTGGCTGAGGATAGTTCAGCGGCGGCGGTTCCGTCGGGAAGGCAAAGCGATACCGTTCCTTAAAAGCTGCGACGTCCTCGACATTCTCGTTGCCGGTATCGCTGATTTCCAGCAGGTCGTTTTCTAGAAGTGAAATCCCGTCGGACAAAAATTCAATCAGCGGTCCGTGCAGGTCGCTGCCGAGCGGCGCATTCAGCGAGTACTGGAAAACGTGCGCCAACTTGCCGGCAATTTCAGAGAAGCGCGGAAAACCATAACTGGCCGAAGTGCCGCCGAGAGTGTGAGCCGCAATGTAAAGGCGTTCCAGGTCCTCGTGGCGCGGTTCGACCTCTTGAAGCACGCTCACATACTCCCGCAGATACTGCAGGTGCTCCGAGGCTTCCTGGAGGAACATCTCGACGCCTTCGCGGTCCACCGAGCTCACGCGCGCCCCTCCGTCACGAGTTCAGGTTTCTGCAATTCTTCCGCCGTCGGTTTCCGGTAGAGAATGCAATCATTCAGCACGATGGCCTGAAACTTTACCGGCATCTTCGAAATCGATTCTGAATGACCAAGGAAAAGGTAGCCACCGGGCTCCAGCGTGTCGTAGAACCGCTGGACCAGCGCATGCCGGCGCTCTTCCGAAAAGTAAATCAACACATTCATGCAGAAAATCATGTCCATGCGACCCACGTATACCGCCGACGCGAGGTTCATCTGCGCAAAAGTGACCATCTTCCGCAGCCGTGGTTTTACGTGATGCCCGCCGCTGGCTTCAGAAAAGTGGGCTGCAAGCTGTTTCTCATTTACGCTCGCGATGCTGCGGCCGGTGTAGACTCCGCGCTCCGCATGCTTCAGAGCGTGCCGTCCGACGTCGGTCGCGAGAATGTCCACATTCCACGCATCTGCAAACGAAAGCGAATCGGCGATGGTGATGGCGATCGAGTAGGGCTCTTCGCCCGTCGAACAGCCGGCGCTCCAGATCCGCAGCGTGCGGGGATTTGTCCAGAACTTCTTGGTATGCAATTCCGGTAGAATGCGCTTTTCGAAAGCCTCGTAGACACCGGGGTACCGGAAAAAACTAGTCTCCTGTGTCAGCAGGCGTTCGAGCAGGGCTTCGTATTCGATGTTGGACTTTCGAATAGCGCGCAGCAGATCCGTGCCGCGCTCCATCCCTTTTACGCGCAGCTGTTCGCGCACACGCGTGGAAAAGAATCGTTCGCGCGATTCATCGAAGCAAATTCCCGTCCGCTCTTCGATTAACATGCGAATCTCGCTCAACTCGTGTTCGCTCAGCCCGTGCACATGTCCCTGGCGTTCGGTCATCGTTTTCCCGTTTTTTGGGTCTCTCTCTTACGCCGGCCCTTCGCCGGAGAAGAGAGTTGTTTCCTAACGCAATGCGCCTGCCGGGACGGGTCGATCGGAATCTTCATGCGCAGCTCCCGCCGCTGTCTTGGAGGCCGCGCGGAATTGCGCCAGTGCTTCGTTCAGCTGGTCGGACAGTTTTACCAGCTGACTTACCGTTGCCACCGTTCCGCGTGTTCCTTGCGACGTCTGCCGCGTAATGCTGGAAATAATCTGCATGGCGTGCGCTACGCCTTCCGTTCCGCGCACCTGCTGTTTGGAAGCCAGCGAAATTTCCTGAACGAGTTCCGCCGACTGGCGCACGACGTTGGAAATGGCGTCCAGCGCGCGGCCGGCCTGATCGGCTAGTGTTGCCCCGCTTTCCACTTCCTTCGTGCCTTCTTCCATGACTACCACGGCTTCGTTCGTCTCCGCTTGAATGGCCTTGATCAGAGCTGCGATGTCTTTTGTCGCGCTGCGGCTGTGTTCCGCCAGCTTGCGGACTTCGTCGGCCACAACCGCGAAACCACGACCAGCTTCACCAGCGCGTGCCGCCTCGATGGCTGCGTTCAACGCCAGCAAGTTCGTCTGTTCCGTGATGTCGTTAATTACGTTGATGATTTCCGAAATTTCCAGCGAGCGGTCACCGAGCGACTTGATTTTCTTGGCGGTTGCCTGCACCGACGCTCGGATGCGCTGCATGCCTTCCAACGTGTCGCGCACGGCGCGGTTGCCCTGTTCCGCGGCGTCCAGCGCGCGGCGTGCCGCTTCCGCGCTGGCTTCGGCGTTGTTGGATACTTGTTTCATGGAGACCGTCAATTCTTCGACGGCGCTGGAAGTATTGGTAATTTCCTGGTCCTGCTGCGTCGCGCCCGCCTGCATCTCATCGGCGGCCACGAGAATATTGTTCGAGCATGCCGTCACTTCCATCGCGGCCTTGCGAACGCGCTCGAGAACCTTGGTGAAATTGTCGAGCATGTAGTTGATGGAGTCCGTGACGTTGCCGAGCGCGTCATTGGTGACCTTGCCGCGCTGCGACAGGTCGCCGCGTGCGGTCTGGTTGATGACGCTTAAGAGATCGGTGATGCTGCGCTGCAGTGCATCGTTCGCGTCCTGGTTGCTCGTGGCCTTGGAGACGCGAGCCACCGCGCGGTTCAAGTTGTCGGCAATGTAGCCAAGTTCATCGCTTGAATTCAGTTCGACGCGCGCGCGCGGATCGCCGACGGCAAGGCGCTCCGAAAATTCCGCCAGCGCCTGGACCGGTCCCAGCAGAGCGCTGCCCAGCCGCCACGCAAGGATGATTGCTGTGACGATCGCCAGCACGATGGCGATGAGCACCGTCCCCCCGGCCGGCGAGCCAAAGTCGAATAGGGACGCTTCGCCGGCCTTTTTCCCGGCGCTGAATGCGAGCCCCAGAACGACCAAGGAGATCACGCCGTTCAGCAGAACTAGCGTCCAGATTGTCGTACTCAGTCGCGATTTCATGCCATCCTCCAAATCTCTTCCACGGAGCCCGCGCCATCGAGCGGCGCCGTCTCCTCAAAATTCAAATGCTGGGCCCCGGAAAAACCTCGAGCAGCCGGCGCAGATCGATTACCAGCGCCAGGCGGTCGTCGTGCCGCAGCATTCCGACGCAGTGCGGCACGTTTTCCGGCGCCTGCTCGAGCAAATCCTCGGTGTTCACGGAATAGGTTCCGATGACTTCGTCAGCGGCAATGCCGATCCGCAGTTCATCGTGATGGTTCTCGCTGCGCAGGGAAGCGACCACAACGTGCTTAGGCAGCAACCCGGGCCGCCGGCCTTCCGTGATCGCAATGTCAATCAGCGGCACGATCGCGCCGCGCAAATTAAAAATCCCCACGAGGTACGACGGGCCAAGCGGAAGTTTGGTCAGTAACGGCCAATCGAGCACTTCCTCGACATCCAGAACCGGCAGGCAAAAGCGTTCGCGCCCGCTGCGGAAAACGCAGTACTGCGATTCCGGCTGCCGTTCTTCGACCGGGCCCAAAGCTTCGAGCAGATCGCCGGTGTCGGCATCAGCGGGAAGAGGCACCAGATGGAAGTCTTCGTTCATCGCCCCTTCATTCCTCGAAAAAGAATCATGCGAACCGCCGGATTGCCCGAATCAGCTCTTCGCGCGTGAAAGGCTTCGTGACGTAACCATCCGCGCCCTGCTGCTGTCCCCAATACTTGTCGCTCGCCGAATCCTTGGAGGTCACCAGGATCACCGGAATGGTGTTGAATTCGGCATTGCCCTTCAGGTCGCGGCAAATCTGAAATCCGTTTCTCTCCGGCATCACCACATCCAGCAGGATCACGTTGGGGCGCTCGATGGCAATCGTTTCCTCGACCCTCTTTGGGTCGTTCAAACCCACCGGCCAGTAGCCCTCCTTTTCCAACAGGCCTTGCATCAGCTTGACCTCGGCGGGTGAGTCGTCAACGATCAGTACTTTCTTGTGCACAGCCGTGCTCTCCCCAAACTCGTCCACAGAGCAGAGGTGCACGTCAGCAGCCACGTCATGGATTCTCGGGGTGGTTGTTTCGTCTTACGATAAGGGTTTATTTATGAGCAAGTTGCAGCCATTCGAAGAGCGTTCAGCGTCGCTTCGAACTCGGCGAAGAGCTCTCTTCCGTCTCACGTTGAGATGCATTCTCAGCCTCTTGCATCTCGTTCGCCAACGATGAGAAACGCTGTATTACTTCGTTGATTCTCATAGCCATGCTGTGGATGGTTTTAATCTGCGCCAGGGATTGCGAAGAGAGCTGGCCGGGTTCGAGCAGCAGCAGTTCAGCGTTACCCAGCATGGAAGTCAGCGCGTTGTTGACGTTGTGTTTCATGTCCAGCATGTATCGGCCGAGTGTCGCGTGGTTCTCATTCCTGGCGGCTTTTCGTTCTGCCTGCCGCGCGATCCGCAGGGCCTCTGCGCGGCGCAGCGATTCTCCCGCCACCAGCAAGAGCGTCTGCGCCCAGTCTTCGCGCAACGGGATGTGCACGAGCCTCGGATATTTCGCGCGCAGTTGTCCGTATTCCCGGGAATCTGCAGGTACGCAAAGGATGACTGCGGTTGCGGGGTCGAGGGATCGCAGCACGCGCGTAAGCTTTCCTTCGCCCACGGGCCCCACCACCACCAGGTCGTGCGAAGGCACATCATTTTCGCGCCACAGTCCGCTGCTGATGACGGTAATGCCGGGCGCCTGCCGCTCGGTCTGCCAGCACGCCGTCAGCAGCCGGGCAAATTCCGTTTCATCGGTCAGGATCAGTACGTTCGCGTGTCGCAATGAAAACCCGCTCCCTGCAATGCCCAGCCGGTCTTACCGGCTACCATCAAAATCGTTTACAGTTTCTCCGCTTCGCCGAGCGCCGATAGCAGACGTTTCGTGCTGATCCCCAGGTTCACGGCTGCTTCCGTGTCCTTCGCTTGTTTCGCCACGTCCACACGTTCCTGCAATCGCGTTACTTCCACGCGTGCCACGTTCATCGCTTTCTCCAGAGAGGTGGCGTTCCCCGTTTCCTTGGCGGATTCCACCGCTGCGGTAACCAGCACGCGAGCGACAACCGCGCGCCGCAGATCTTCCGCGGCCGGCCCATCTGCACTGACGAATGCCGTCACTTCCCACGAGGACAACAAGACGCGCGCGCCACCAATCTTGACGGTGGTCATCGATCTTCCGCGCGAAGGCGGGGTAGCGATCAGTTGCTCCCAGATCTGCTCCATGCAAGTTTCAAAATCGAGCGCCACGACAGCATCAGTTGCAGAAGCCGCCTGCGGAGCGGCCCTCTCACCGGATTTTGCAGTGACGCCTGATATCACGGACTCAGGGCCCTGTTTCTTGGCCGGCGGAAGAGACCGGGAAGCGTTTCCGGAGGCGCCGAGAGGAGCGCTCTCGGATTGTTTCCCAAAGGCCTTTTCGAGCGCTTGCTCCACGTCCGTTCGCAAGCCCAGCAGTTTGTCGAAGGCTTGGCTGACCGTGCGTTCCGTGTATTCCTTCTGGAAAGGCTGTTTCCACTCATCGGCAGTCGCCCGGATCTTGTTGACCGCTTCAGCGGCTGAGAGCCCGAAGTGGTGACAGTCCAGGATGCGAACGCCCTCCGCTTCAAGTTGGCCCAAGCCGCTCCGGATAGCGATCAAGTCAGCATGCATGAGTTCAATCAGCGTGCGGCGCAGCAGGAAATTGAATCGGATGAAGGCCACCAGGGCGGCTGGATCGTAGAACATGCCGCCCGCAGTTTCTTTCACCTTGCGGCCTTGCTCGATAAAATTCGTCTTCAGGATCTCCCGCAGGCTGCGGAAGCCGCGCAACGCCTCGATCATCTGTTCCAGCGGCGCGCACCATTCGAGCGGACCCGGATCTACTTCTCCAAGCACCGGTTGCATCACTTGCGCAACATCGGCGAGCTCGATCTGTTTGTGGTAAATCTTCGCCGGTGAGCAAAGCGCAAAATACTGTACGAGCAGAAAGTCGATCTTGTCCCTGTCGGTGTTGCTCTTTTGTGGCTTGCGCAGATGGCGGTTAATCAACGCGCGCAGCCCGCTCT
>JBGQCW010000022.1:0-12431 GCA_041495565.1 Candidatus Acidiferrum sp. | reverse complement strand
CGCACCGATCCCGAAACGGTCAAGCGCCTTTACTCCACAGCCATTCGCAGCGGCGCCCG
Source organism: Candidatus Acidiferrum sp. (assembly GCA_041495565.1). Classification (GTDB taxonomy): domain Bacteria; phylum Acidobacteriota; class Terriglobia; order Acidiferrales; family UBA7541; genus Acidiferrum. The sequence goes on along the minus strand of JBGQCW010000022.1, from coordinate 12,372 downwards.
CGCTATCGTCCTCTGCGATACGGTGGGCCACGCCACGCCCAACGGCGCCTTCAACCTCGTTAAATTCGCGATCGACGAAGTGGTGAAACCCTCCGGTGAGAAAATTCGCGTCGATTGGCACGGCCACAACGACCGCGGCCTGTCCATCGCGAATTCTCTCGCTGCCGTTGCTGCCGGTGCACACCAGGTCCACGGCGCCGCCAACGCTCTCGGTGAACGCGTCGGCAACACGCCGATGGAATTGATGCTCGTGAATCTTCGCCTCATGGGCTTGATCAATCAGGATCTTTCGCGGCTCAAGGAATATTGCGAAAAGGTCGCCAAGGCCACGCACACCTCGATCCCGCCGAACTATCCCGTGGTTGGCCATGACGCCTTTCGCACCGCCACCGGCGTTCACGCCGCCGCGCTCATCAAAGCCTTTCGAAAAAATGACACGGAGCTCGCCAACGCCGTCTACAGCGGCGTGCCCGCACATCTCTTTGGCCTCGATCAAGTGATTGAAATCGGCCCCATGAGCGGTAAATCGAACGTGCTGTTCTGGATGGAAAAACACGGTATTCCGGCTGACGAATTCGTAGTCAATCGCATCTTCGATGCCGCGAAGAAATCCGCCCGCGTTCTGACCGATGCGGAAGTTCTCGCCCTCTGTGCCGAGGCCGCACGCAATTGACGCGAAACCCACGGTGTGACTCGACGGTGAAACGCGCGCTTGTTTGCGTTATTCTCATGGCTATGCCGGTTCGCTCGATCGCTCCACCTCACGCCTCTCGCCACGCGCAACTTCCACGGCTTTCTGAAAACGCGCAAGTTCGCGCCGCTCTCAATTGGTTTGCGCCGAATATTTCCTGGGTCAACGACCAGCAAGCCCGTCTCACGGCAATCCCTGCGCCTCCTTTTCAGGAAGCGGAGCGCGCGGCCGTCGTCAAAGAGTTGCTCCTGGAAGCGGGCGTTTCGGTTGTGGTCGATAAGACCGGCAACGTCATCGGCGAATTGCGGGGCGCAAACGAAAAGGAAGTCGTCATCGTCGCGGCGCATCTTGACACCGTTTTTCCCGCCGGCACGGACGTGAAAGTTCATCGCGAAGGCACGCGCATGAGCGCGCCGGGCATTTCCGACAATGGCGCAGGCCTGGCGGCACTCCTGGCGCTTTCGCGAGCAGTGCACTTCGCGTACTTGAAGCCGCAGCGAACCATTCTTTTCGTCGCGGACGTTGGTGAAGAAGGCGAAGGCAATCTCCGAGGCATGCGCGCCCTCGTCGAAACGTACCGCACGAAACTGAAGGCCGTTGTGGTTCTCGACGGTTCCGGCACGGACCACGTCACCACGAAAGCGCTGGCTTCGCGCCGCCTCGAAGCGCTCATCACCGGTCCCGGCGGCCATAGTTGGTCGGATTTCGGCATGCCCAATCCCATCGACGCCCTCGTCCGAGGTTCCGTGCGGTTCATCAACACAAAAGTCCCTCCCAGCCCGCGAACAACGTTCAACATCGGCCAGATCGAGGGCGGCACATCCGTAAATTCCGTTCCCCACGAGGCGCGCATCAAAGTCGACATTCGTTCCGAGAGCGAGGACGAACTCGTGCGCCTCGATTCCGCGCTTCGCGAATGCATCGCCGCCGGAGTCCGCGACGAGATGGAATCCGCGCGCGACCGTTCCAAAGGCAAGCTGGAATGGAAAGTTGAGCTGCTCGGCAGCCGTCCCGGCGGCGAACTGGCCGCCGATTCGCCGCTGCTCGCCGCGCTTCGCGCCGCGGATGTTTTCGTCGGCAATCAATCGCGCGCCGAGCGCTCTTCCACCGATGCGAATATTCCGCTCTCGCTGGGGATCGACGCCATTTCCATCGGCGCCGGCGGCGGCGGCGGCGGAGCCCATTCGCTGCAAGAATGGTACGATTCCGCGGGCCGGGAAGCCGGCTTGCAGCGCGCGCTACTTACCGTCCTCGGAGTTTCCGGAATTGCAGAGGAGAAATCCCGTTGAAAAACAAAGTGGCTCGCCTCATTTTTCTCACTGGAGGTTTTTCTCTCGCTGCACTTGCAACCGTTGCCTTATTTCACGCGAAGGCTCGCGCGGAGCAACGCGGTGCGCACACGACCTACTACGTCCATGGCCGCATCTACACGAACGATCCGGCGCATCCCTGGGCCGAAGCCATGGCCGTTTCCGGCGAAAAGATTAACTGCATCGGTAAAATGGACCACGTCCTGCTCGAATGCGGCGGCGGGCAGGAAGGCGTGGAAACCGTTCAGCTCCGAGGCCAGTTCGTCATGCCAGGCTTCAACGATGCCCACGTACACCTCGGAGGCGCTGCGGCGGACCTTCTCGCCGTGCCGCTCACCGGCGTGCCTTCCGTCGAAGAGCTGCAGAAGCGCGTCGCCGACGCCGTTGCGCAGCACAAAGAAGGCGAGTGGATCACCGGCGGCGGTTGGGACCACACGATGTGGCCCGAGAAAAAATTTCCGAACCGCCAGCAGCTCGATGCCGTCGCTCCCAAGAATCCCGTCATTCTCACGCACATTTCCGGTCACGTGGCCGTCGCCAACTCGCTCGCGCTCCAGCACGCTGAGATCGATAAGTACACGCCCAATCCGCCGGGCGGTGAGATCGAGCACGATGGCCTGGGTGAGCCCACGGGAATGCTGAAGGAATATGCGGCGATGTCTCTGGTGAATGTGAGGATTCCCGACCCCGCGCCGGAACGGCGCCGCAAAGGCATCGAGCTCGTGCTCGAGAATTTGGCGAAGAACGGCGTTACCTCCGCACAGGATTTCTCCGACTGGGAGGATTTTAAGGTCTTCAAGCAGCTCAAGGAGGAAGGGAAGCTGACCGTTCGTATTACGGAGTGGCTGCCGTTCAATATGGCGCTCAACGATTTACAGAATATGCGAGCCCAGGGCGGCACGACGGATCCGTGGGTAAAGACCGGCGCGCTCAAAGCGTTCACCGACGGCGCCATGGGTTCGCGCACGGCGGCGATGCTGGAGCCGTACTCCGACGATCCTTCCACGAGCGGCATCCTCACCAACGACCCCGAAAAGCTGAAGGTGATGGCCATTGCTCGCGACAAGGCAGGTTTCCAGCTTAATTTCCATGCGATTGGCGATCGCGCCAACCGCATTGCTTTGGATGTCTTCGAAGCGGTCGCCAAAGCCAACGGTCCGCGCGATCGCCGCGACCGCATCGAGCATGCGCAGCTCGTCGCGCCGGAGGATTTTCCGCGCTTTGCGAAGCTGAACGTGATCGCTTCGATGCAGCCTTCGCATCAGACCACGGACATGCGCTGGGCCGAGGATCGCGTTGGGCGAGATCGCATCAAGGGCGCGTACGCCTGGGCCACCATGCAAAAGAATGGGGTGCGCCTGGCGTTTGGCACGGACTACGACGTCGAGCCCATCAGCCCGTTTCGCGGGCTTTACGCCTGCGTCACGCGCGAACGCTCCGAGGGCGGCCCAAAGAGCGGCTGGGAGCCACAGGAGAAGATCTCGCTCGAGGATTGCATTCGCGCATACACCTCCGGCTCCGCCTACGCCCAATTCGAAGAAGGGAAGAAGGGCGAGCTCAAAGCGGGGGAATACGCCGACTTCATCATCCTATCTAACGATCTAACCAAGGTTCCGCCGTCGCAGTACACCCAGACGCGGGTTCTACGCACGGTTGCCGGCGGCCGCATCGTGTATCAAGCTGTGCAATAGCTCCCGTTCTTATCCCAGGTTTCGCGCACGCAAAAAAAGAGGGGGCCGTTAGGCCCCCTCGGTTGATGGGGTTGTTCTGTTTTCTTACGACGTCTTCGTTGTGACTACCGACGGAAGCACACAGCCAACTATATTTTACGTGGCGTCACGTTGCCGCCGCCAACCCCTGGCCGTGCAGCTCGGTGCTGTGACGAAAGCCACGCTGAATCCGCCCGGCGACGAAATCAAAACGTCAGAGCCTTCTACGAGATGACTTGTAATCGAAATTGCCATCCATGCAAAGAATAAGGGGCGGGCCTGTGAAGGCCCGCCCCTCGGAAGAACCACGAGCTAGAAGCGCACGTGGAAAGAGAGCTGCAATGTGCGCGGGATGTCCGCAGAAGCCGGATCGCCAAGCCCTTTGAATGCGGGATTCAGGAGGCTCGAGCTTATTCTGCCGTGTTGCACGTCCTTTAGGTGTAGCACCTGCCCGCCACTGCCGACGTACGTGCCATCCGGCCTCATGCAGGAAGTGCACGTAAAGAGGGTCGGAAGAATCGCACCCGTGTCTGGATCGAGCGCGAGACCCATAGCTCCGGTCACATCGTTGCTGTTGAATCCCTGGTAGTTCGCGTGGTTAAACACGTTGAAGGCATCCAACCGCAAATCCAAGCTGACCCTCTCTGCCCGCGGGATCTTGAAGGTTTTGTGGATCGAGACGTCGAATTTATAGAAAGGAGCGGTTCTTGCCGCATCCCGTCCCACATTACCGCTGAGATACTGGAAGTCAACGATGTCCCCCGTTAGAGCGTCGATTGCCCCTAGGCTACTGGCATTCCCGGGGGCGATGAAGGTATTTTGAATTGAGTTGCACTGAGCGGCCGGTAGTCCGGCGGCGATGCATGCCGCCGGTGCGTTGTCCCCGAAAAGAGCGTTCTGGCCGGTAAAGGAGGCAATGCCCGCTACGGAAATCGTGCCGTCGGGTAAAACGTTTGGCCGCTGCTGGGTCTCGTTGCCCGCGCCGAAGAACCGGGCATCGGCAAACCCTGCCGTGCCCGTGGAAAGCGGATAGGGACGTCCCGACTGGAGCTGGCCGAGGATGTTGAGCCCAATATCGTTCGTAAACCAGCGCAGGCCCATGAGGTTGGTGACCCTCCCGGAGTCCAGCAATACAGTGAAGTTGACGGCATGCCGGATGTCGTTGAAGGCAGGGCCCATCTCCGCGGGGATGTTCCGCGGATCTGCCGGCTCGGAAAGGCCGAAGAAATCCTCTCCGTTGGTCAGCGCATGCGACCAGGTATAGCTGCCAGCGAACTGCACATGGTTTGAGAATCTCTTGTTGATGCTGACGAGCAGCCCGTTATAGCGCGACGACCGCGAGTTTTCGTTCATCCGGATCGCAGTAAACCTCGAGTCCGGGCGGGGCCCGAAATAGAAGAACCCCGGATGGTTCGAGTCGGGAATAATCGTGGGATAGTTCACGTCCCGCTCGCCAAACAGGCCGTAACCCCATTGCCCGATGTATTGAGCCTCGACCACCACCGTCTTGGTCATCTCATGCTGAATACTGAAGTTGACGCTGCGAATTTCCGGATTCTTCAGGTTGGGTGAAATGGGACGAATGCGCCCAAATGAAGTCAGGTTCGGCGCAAACGGCGCGAGCAACGTATCGCTTGGAGTGCCGGGAAATGCCGCGAGAACTGCCTGGCCGGCAACGGTGGTATCGTCGATCGTCACTGTGTTTATGGTGGTTCCGTCGAAGTTTAGGGAATCGAGGACCACGTTGTTGAAGGCCAGCATGGTGGTCTCGGCAAAAGAGGCCTTGACCAGCCAGCCTTGCCGCGGGGAGTAAGCAAAGCCCAGACGGGGCTGGAAATTATTCTTGTCCGAGGAGCAGGCCGGGATAATCCCATTTCCCTGTAAACAGGTGCCGTTTGGCCCGTTGATCTTTCCGCCCTTGAATGCGCCCGCCTCATAGTCGTAGCGCAAGCCATAATTCATGGTCAGGTTGTGCGCGATCTTCCAGGTGTCCTGGGCAAAAAACCCATAAATGTTGTCCTTGGACGTAACCTTGCCGGGGCCAAAGCCGATGGTAAAAGTGGTCGGCGTCGTCGGGTCGGTAAAATCCCCGTACTGGCCAAAATGGAATTGCGGGAAAAGCGAGAACCACGGAAAGTAGCTAATATTGAACCCTGTCTTCAGGCTGTGCGAGCCGTGCGTCCAGGTCAGGTTGTCGATATATTGGTAGCGCTTTTGTAATCCTCCCTGCGGGCAGCAAAAGTTCGCTCCGGTATAATAGTTCGCGTGCTGCTGGCCGGGTATGGTGGTTTTATCCGGCGTGCCGGTGAGCGTCCGGTAAAAAAGGAAGCGCGCCTCATTCACCAGGTGCGGTGTGATGCTGGAAACGAATCCAACATTCAGGCCGTTGACGTGAGAAAGGTTTGATGTAAGAGAATCCGGCGTGATGTTCGTGCCGGTCTGCACGATGAGATTGTCCTGGACGATTCGATCCACATTGTAGCGCGCGGTGAGAGTGTGCTTGTCCGATATTTTGTACTCGATTTTGCCAGACCAAAGAAGGTTATTCACGGGCTGCTGAATGGTCACAGGCGCAAAGCTCGGCGGCGGCGTTATTGTGAGAGGTGTGGATGCGCGGCTCAACTCATAGCTGCCGAACCAAAACAATTTGTCTTTTATGAACGGGCCCCCGAGGGTGAACCCGCCTTCTTTGCGATGAAATGGAGCGCGAGGACAGCCGTCAATACTCGTGGGGCTAGGGCAGCGCGGGTCCCCCGCCTCTCCCATGTTGTAGAAGGTATTGGAAGCACCAAGGTTCCTGCCGCGGAAATACATGTGGCCGTCACCGTGGATGTCGTTAGTGCCGGACTTGGTCACGGCATTGATGACTAGCCCGCCGGCCTGGCCATATTCGGCGTTATAATTGTTCGTCAGAACCTGGAATTCCTGAATTTCGTCCACCGAAGCGCCCACCCCGTCGCGCCCCGATACCATCTGGTCAGTGATGTTTCCGCCATCCACGTTGTACATATTGGCGCGGTTATTGATCGAGCCCGGCCCGATCAGGTCCAGGGTGAGACCGCTGGTATCCAGTTTTACTCCCGGGGCGCCCAGTGCAAGCTGCGCAAAATCGTTCACGCCGCCAGAGACTGCGGCGATCATGGGTAATCTCTCGATGTTCTTATCGTCCACCGTCGAGGAGACATCTGTCTTCGTGGTCTCGATCAGCGGCACTTCCGCGATGGTCACAATGGATTGCGTGGTTCCCGCGAGAACCAGCTTGAAATTCACGTCCTGCTGGTCGCCGACATTCAGCTTGACGCCCTTGGCTTCCCCAGCGGTGAATCCGGTGGCCTCGGCCTTGACGTCATACGTCGCCGGAGAAAGGTTGGGAATCGTGAAGTCGCCGCTCGAGGTCGTCTCCACGGTGTGCGCGACACCTGTGGCAGTGTTCGTGGCGGTCACTTTCGCCCCGGGAACGACCGCGCCCTGAGGGTCAAGCACTCGGCCGACGATTGTGGCGCTGGCTGAGCTCTGGCCGTACGCCACGCTGGCGAGGCTGAGCATCAACAAGAAACTGAATAATACATAAAACCCACACGTACCCACTTTGAGGATTCGATTCATTTTATTTTCCTCCCCGGAAAAATAAGAAGAAACCAAGCTCGCCCCATCGGGACCTTGCCCCTAAGTTGCGGGTAAGATATGCCTTGCGCCGCAAGCTGTCAATGGAAATTGCACAGATTAAAGATAGATAAAACGCATAGACCATAAATCCAACTCTGATACAAGAGATATGTTTTCAGTCGTAGATCCTGGAATTTACGAAGACTTTATCGGGGGATCTTCCTTGCCAGATTGATATCGGCCGCATCGGGGTCTACAGCCGCTTGCTCTTCCTCTTCCAGGGACCCCAAAGAATGACTTGACGGCTGCACCGTCTATCAAACTCGCACTGAGGGGTTCGACTCGAAGTTGCCGACAGCAACTCCCGCGTCAGAAGAAGTGTAGCTTTGTAATCTCACCGGCATAGTCTTTTCCGGGTGTCGGGGAGAACCACACTTTTACCTGCCGGCCTTTCCATTGGGCACATTTATTTATCGTGGGTTCCGGAGTGCCAGCCGCCGAGCTCAGCGAGATCTTCGCGATATCCGCGGCGTGAAAGCTGACCGGTCCGCTCGGCAAGTCCACGCTGATCATCAGCTCCGGCTTTTCGGAGCATTGGACCGAGCTCATCACCCCATCGGCGGCAAGTACGCGATATTTGAGATGGATTGGCACGTCCTGAGAAATGGCCGGCTGCGGAGTATTGGCCGGCTTTGCCCCGGTTGTTGAATCTGTCGAGTGTGCATCGCTTTGCACCGTCAACGTCGTGCTGTTCGATGGCTTGTTCGCGGCCGATTCCTCGGCTTGGTCCAAATTGGCAAGCAATTGGTTCGCCATCACTTTTTCTGCCGGCGTCCCCGCGGAGGCGAGAATTCTTTTCGCTACGATACGGGCTTTCGGCAGACGATTGCTGTACACAAGCAAATGCGCGAGGTTGATGGAATAGGTCAGCGTTGCGGGGTCCAATTGCACGGCCTTTATCGCCGCAGTGACCGCCTGCTTTTGTGTTTCCGGTGAACGCGAATAGGCTCGAGAAAGCCACTCGTAGGCGGGCGCGAATTGGGGGTTGACCAACACCGCTTTCTCCAGGCTCGTGGCCGAGTCCTTTGCCGCGTCCTCATCGAAACTTCCTCCTTGCAATAGCAGGACGCCATGAAAATAAGGCGCAACAAAATCCGTCGCTCCTAGTCGCATCGCTTCGGTCATCTCCTTGTCGGCTTCTTCACTTTCATGCCGGCGGTAGTGCCAATAGCCGAGAGCTTCGTGCGCCACAGCCAAATTCGGCTCCATCTTTACCGCTTCCTCCAGCACGGGCTGCGCTTGATCGAGGCGATTGTGGTGTCCAAAAAAATCACCGCGCAAGGCGAGAGTCTCGCCGGCAGACAGGCTCCGGGAAGGGTAATCTTTGCCGGAAGCTCCTTGCTCGACTTTTACGAGCCCGATCTGGAAGCTCGCCTGTCTGGAATAGGACTCGATCCTCTTTCCAAATTGCTTCAGGTCTCCGAACGCCTCCCGCGCGGCCTCCACCTGGTCGCCGGATTTCTCCCAGGCGGCAAGGAAGTTTTTCAGCAGCTGTTTTTGCCGCGCTTCCGGATGCATCATCAGGAAATGGACCACCGCCCAGGATTCCGCGTAAAAAACGGAAGCGCGGTTCGTCTCGTTGTAGAACGGCGAGTCGTGGCCCACTTCCAGGAGCGTTTCGATGGGAATGAGCTTGCTTTGATTCAGCAAATACAAATGTCCGGAATCGATCGTGCCGGTCTTGACTTCCTTATCCCCGAGGGTGGAATTGCCGAAGAAATCGGCAAGACCTTCGTTCAGCCACACCGGCAAGTTGGAGAAATTCAAGCGCAGCAGGGCGTGCGTGTATTCATGGTAGAGCGTGTGGTAGGGATTTTCGCCTTCCGTGTCCAGCCGCAGAACGACGTAATCCTTGTCTTCTCCCTGCTGATACATTCCGGCGTGATGGATGTGGCCTTTCACTTCCCATTCTTCCGGCAGAAAAAGCTTCATCGTGTTTTCGTTTTTTGCGGCCACGATGATGATGGGCTGCGCGGGATCAACGCGGAACGTGGAAAAGGCACTGTGAAACATCTGGCGGATCTGTTCGAACTGGCCCGCAATTTTCCGGGCTTCTCTCTCTCCCGCGTTCGTATTCACGGTGAAATGCGGGCTTCGCACTTCGATCCAATTGTCTGCTGCGTTGGCCGCAAGCGGGGTCCACAACAGAAGAACCGCGAGCGTGGCGCGCCCGGAGAGCCGTAATCTGGAAGTCATAGTATTCAGGATGTAAACGAGTGCAGCCGCTATGTCAAGGCTGTTTCGTGGGCCTGGGTTTCTCTGAATCTTGTAGTCCTCTCTTTGGGCAGATAAGCTTGCGGCCATCCGGGAGGTTGGATTGCCTTCGATGGAGAAACCCAGCCGGCTCAAAGCCGATCTCGCACTTGCGTTCTGTTCCTTTCTTTGGGGCGTTACGTTTGTGGTCGTCAAGAACGCGCTCGACCACGCCTCCGTGTTTATTTTTCTTGCCGTGCGCTTCACTGTGGCGGCGGCGCTAATGCTGGCGTTCAGTTCGCGCAAGCTCCGCCAGTTCGAACGCGAAGACCTTTTCGCAGGCCTGCGATTGGGATGCTTCATGTTCTTGGGATACGCGTTCCAAACGGCGGGCCTTCAGTACACAACGCCGTCCAAGTCGGGATTCGTGACGGGCTCGAGCGTGGTGCTCGTCCCGTTGCTCCTTGCGATCTTTTGGGGGCGGCAGCTGACGCGCGGTGCTTATGCCGGAGCGCTGGTAGCCGTTTTCGGTTTGTATTATCTGACGATTCCGGCGCAGGGCCTCGCGTATCTCAACCGTGGGGATGTGCTCACCTTCGTGGCGGCGGGGCTGTATGCAGTGCACATCATTCTGGTGGGAGAGTACACCAGGCAGCATTCCGCGACGGCGCTCAGCCTGGTGCAGGTGGCGGCGTGCGCGGGAATGGCCTGGGTGATGGCGAGCGTGGCGGCGGCGATCCGCTGGCAACCCGCGCGATTCGAATGGCGCTGGGAATTGTATGTGGGAGTATTGATTTGCGCGGTGTTTGCAACGGCCGTGGCATTCTCGATTCAAATTTGGGCGCAACGGTACACGACGCCGAGTCACGCGGCGATTTTGTTTACGCTGGAACCGGTTTTCGCGGTGATCACGTCATTCCTCTTGATTGCAGAGCGCATGAGCAAGAGATCGATGCTCGGCGCGATGTTTGTGCTTGCGGGGATCTTTGTCGCAGAATTGCTTGGCCCGCCGGCGGCGCCGGAATCGCCGGAGCCGACGACGGAACCTGCGTGAATTCTCACCGCCCGTTGGAGTAAAACTTGACGTCGACGGCGTCGTACATGATGGCAGTGGCGGCGTGAGTTTTTTCGTAGGCGTCGATTTCCTTGACGTGCTGCATGGTCGTGCCGATATCGTCGAGGCCTTTCAGCAAAACTTCTTTTCGCGACGGGGCGATTTCAAATTTGAAGACGAGGCCGTGCTTGTCGGCGATGGTCTGGTTCGGCAGGTTGACCGTCAGCGAATAACCTTCTTCTTTTTCGGTGCGCGTGAAGAGTTCCTCGATTTGTTCTTCGGGAAGCGTAGCGGGCAGAATGCCGTTCTTGAAACAGTTGTTGTAGAAGATGTCCGCGTAGCTCGGAGCAATGATGACGCGGAACCCGTAATCCTTCACGCCCCAGGGAGCGTGCTCGCGGCTGGAGCCGCAGCCGAAGTTCGCGCGCGCCAGCAGGACCGAAGCGCCCTTGTAGCGCGAGAAGTTCAGAACGAACTCCGGATTTGGTTTTTCGCCGGGGAGATAGCGCCAATCGTAGAAAAGAATGCGGCCGAAGCCTTCGCGCGTGAGCGCCTTGAGGAATTGCTTGGGCACCATCTGGTCGGTGTCCACGTTGACGCGGTCGAGCGGCATGACCATGCCGGTGTGATTTGAGAACGGTTGCATACGGTCGTTGCTCCTGACACAAGAACAGGGCGGACTGAAGTCCGCCCTACAAATTCAAATTCCCTCTACTCGACGGAGGAAACGTTGTCGAGGGAACGCACATCCACGAAATGGCCGGCGATGGCGGCGGCAGCGGCCATGACCGGGCTGACCAGATGCGTCCTGCTGTCTTTGCCCTGGCGGCCCTCGAAATTGCGATTGCTGGTGCTGGCGCTTCGTTCGTGCGGCGGGAGAACATCCGCATTCATGCCGATGCACATGCTGCATCCCGCGTCGCGCCACTCGAATCCGGCAGCCGTGAAAATTCTGTCGAGGCCTTCTTTTTCGGCTTGCACCTTGATGCCGCGCGAGCCGGGAACAATGAGCGCCTGCTTGATGGTCTTTGCCACATGCTTGCCTGCGACAAAATGCGCGGCGGCGCGCAGATCGTCGAGACGCGAATTGGTGCACGAGCCGATGAACACGCGATCCACCGGAATATCCACGATGGGTGTGCCAGCCTTCAGGCCCATGTATTTCAGTGCGCTTTCGGTGGCCTTCTGATCGTTGAGGTCCTTGAAGTCGTGCGGATCGGGGACGCGGGCGGTGACGCTGGTGACCATGCCGGGATTTGTGCCCCAGGTGACTTGCGGAGCGATCTGCTCGGCTTGCAGCTCGACCTTCATGTCAAAGTGGGCGCTGCCATCGCTCTTGAGCAGCTTCCAGCGTTCGACGGCTTCCTGAAACGCTTTGCCGCGCGGGACAAACGGACGGCCTTCAAGATAAGCGAACGTGGTTTCATCCGGCGCGATCATGCCGGCGCGCGCGCCGCCTTCGATGGTCATGTTGCAGACGGTCATGCGTCCGTCCATCGAAAGGGAGCGAATGGCTTCGCCGCCATATTCCGCGACGTGGCCCGTGCCACCGGCGATACCCATTTTCCCGATGATGGCGAGGATAAGGTCCTTGGCGGTGACGCCCCGGGGGCGCTTGCCGTGGACGAGAATGTGGAGCGTCTTGGAGCGCGACTGAACGAGACATTGTGTTGCAAGGACATGTTCGACTTCGCTGGTGCCTATGCCGAAAGCCAGCGTACCGAACGCGCCATGGGTGGAGGTGTGGCT
>JBGQCW010000021.1:0-12619 GCA_041495565.1 Candidatus Acidiferrum sp. | reverse complement strand
TTGAGGCCCCCTCCCCCCTATGTTTTTCATAAGTATTGATTCTAAAGAGAGTTAAAGTTGTTTGTTTTGTTACACTTTTGTAAGTGTTGATTCTAAATGGGTTGTAGGATGAACGTTCGCATGTTGGAAAGTTTGAACGTTGGAACGTTGAATGAGAGAGGAATGAAAAACTTAACGCAGAGACGCAGAGTGAACAGAGGTTTCGCGGAGAGGAGAGCGGGCGAGGATCTGATTCGCTATACACGCGAAAGAATAGCATAAAAGTACACGCCATGTCAATTCATTTGTTGGGTATCATTCGAACGGGGCTGTAAAGCGTTGAATCGTTAACACGTTAGAAGGTTTAAGGGGCGGAGTTCAAGAGATGGGGTGCGCGGGGGTCCCTACTCTTCAGCCCCCTCGATCACCTATTTCCAATCCCCTATCCCCTCTCTTTTCACCCTCTTCCGCACTCTTTGCTCGCTCTTTTCACTCTTTCCACAAAGAGCGTTTCACAACTCTTTTCCATTCAGCAGGATCCGCACTCTTTCTAAAAACAGCCGGGTGTGGCCTGTCTTTCTTCTGCTATCATCCCGCCTCGCATCCCGGGAGGCTCCATGAGCTTTAGCCAGAGGCTCCAGGAAGTCCGCGACGGCTTCGAGCGGCCCTTCTGGGTCGCCAACATCACGGAAATCTTCGAGCGCCTCTCCTACTACGGCGCGTTCGCCTCGCTCGCCAACTATCTCCACGAAAAATTGAATTTCCCCACCGAGCAAACCGGCACGCTCACGGGAATCTTCGGTGGAATGGTCTGGTTCCTCGCGATTTTTGGCGGCGCCATCGCCGACCGCCTCGGTTTCCGCCGCGCGCTCTCTCTGGCCTACTTGATTCTGGCCGCCGCCTACTTTCTGCTCGGCTCGCTGGGTGCGCCGTGGCTGGCTCCCGTGCGCGCCGCCGTTCCTCCCGTACTTTTCGTGGGATTCATTCTGATTCTGCCGGCTCTGGGAGTCGCCCTCGTAAAACCCTGTGTGGTCGGGACCACCGCTCGCGCCTCCAAAGAAAATGTCCGCTCCATCGGCTATTCCATCTACTACACCATGGTGAATATCGGTGGCGCCGCCGGCCCCTACGTCGCTTCCTGGGCCCACCGTCATCTCGGAGTGGAAAACGTCTTCCGCGTGGCCGCCCTCAGCGTCTTTGCCATGTTCTTCGCCGTGCTGCTTTTCTTCCGCGAGCCGAAACGCATCAGCGATGGTCCCACCCCCAGCATCGCGGAAACGCTGCGCAATTTTCTCACCGTGCTCTCCAACCCAAAATTCATGCTCTTTTTGCTGATCTTCACCGGCTACTGGATCGTTTTCTGGCAGCAGTACATCACGCTCCCCGGCTACATCCACGGCTACATCAGCGCTGGTGCCGACGTCGAGCTCATCCTGATTACCGACGGCCTCGCCGTCATCTGTCTGACCCTCATCATCAACTACCTCATTCGCAAGCTCCCCGCGTTTCAGGCGGTAATTCTCGGTACGGTCGTGACTTCCCTCGCCTGGCTCGTGGTGGCCTTCCAGCCCACCGTCCTCGGCGCGGTCCTTTCCATCTTCGTTCTCGCTCTCGGCGAAATGATACAGGCGCCCCGCTACTACGAATACATTTCGCGCCTCGCACCTCCCGGGCAGCAGGGAACCTATATGGGCTTCGCATTCCTCCCCATCGGCATCGGCTCGCTGATCGGTGGCTGGTTCGGCGGTCGCGTCATGCACCAGTTTGGCGAAGTCGCGCACCAGCCCCAGCGCGTCTGGTGGGTAATTTCCAGCGTTGGTCTCCTGACCGCGCTTCTCTTATGGATCTACGACCGCGTCGTCAAACCAGGGAAAGCGGTGACTGGTGATTAGTGACTAGCTTTTCGGCACGGCTGAAGCCGTGCCCTCCTGAAGATTGTTTATGAGATGGCTTCTACTGAAAACTAATTGCTGTATTCAGTTGACCCTGCGGCGGAGGGAAGCGAGGGCTTGGCGCGCCAGCGAGTAGCGTGGTTCGATTTCCAGCGCTTCCTGGAAGCAGCGCATCGCTTGGCCATACAGTTCTTTTCCAAGATACGCGCGGCCCAGGTTGTAATGCGGAAAATGGCGCGGCTCGTAACGCCGCGCTTCGACGGCGCGCTCCAGCCACGGAATCGCTTCGTCGAAGCGGGCCAGCTCGATCAGATAGGCGCCGATATCGTTGTAAGGATTGCCAAATTCCGGATCGACCTCGATCGCGCGCTTGCATTCGGCGATGGCGTCTTCAATGCGGCCCTGATAATGATAGGTCCAGCCGAGAAAAGTATGAGCTTCGGCGGTGGGATGCAGCTCCAATGACGATTGATAAAGCTCGACGGCGCGATCGTAATCGCCTTCCATCTGCGCCTGATAAGCATCTTGCAGGACTTCCCATGCCCGCGTGAGGGTCTCCATGCTCATGTTTTAGATAGTTAGCACAGGGTCTTGCGCGGGTCAAAAGTACGAACGACCGGGACGTGCACCAAACGAACCTGTACTTTGTGCCGGGTAATGAAGTGGAAATTCCAGCGCGAAATGGAGAGAATGGAAGCGTTTGGAGCAGAATCCACTGTGACCAAGCAGGGTTCATAACTGGCAAAGACGAGGGGGCATCGTGAGGCGGAATTATCTGATTCTTGGGATCGCAACTCTAGCGGTGGCCGGAGCAGTGCTGGCGCAGGATCCGGCGGCAAAGACCAGCACAAAGAAGGCGCCGAGTCACAGCGGTTCTTCGGGCTCCGCTACAAAAGGCAAGGAAGTGTTCGACAAGAAGTGTGCCATGTGCCATTTCGCGGATAAGGAATCCAAGAAAATCGGACCGGGGCTCAAAGGCATTTCCAAGCGCGGAACGTTTACCATCAATGGAAACAAAGTCACCACGGAGTCCCTGACAACCTGGATCGAAAACGGCGACGCGCTCATGCCCGGGATGAAAGAAACGCTGGAGGCGGAACAGATCAAAGACGTCGTCGCCTACGTCAAGACACTCTAAAAACGGCACAAAAGAGAAAAGCCCCCGAAAGCCTGATTGCTCAGGCCACCGGGGGCCAAAACTCAAATGAAACTGCGCCTACTTCAGTACAGCGTCCTTGAACGCCTTGGACGGGCGCAGGCGGACTACGGTCTTCGCCTTGATCTTGATGGCCTCGCCGGTCTGCGGATTGCGGCCCATGCGCGCCTTGCGGTGCGCCTTGACGACGCGGCCGATGCCGGGGATTACGAACTTGCCCGCTGCGCCCTTGGCTTCCCTCACTGCGAGCTTGAAGAGCTCTTCAAAGAAGAGAGCGGCGGATTTCTTCGAGGTGCCGAGTTTCTCGGCGATGTGCGACACGGTCTTGGTCTTGCTCATTGGCTTGGCTGCCATCTAGTCTGCTTATCCTCCTAATTTTTCTTTCCACTCCGATTCAATCGAAGCAGGCCGCGAATCCACTGCCCCTAGTTTTTCATCGAAAAGACTCGGGCCGGAAGGGACTATAACCAAGGAAATAAGAGAACGCAAGGGAAAACGCAAAAAACGCGGGGAAAATGCGCGTTTTCTTGGAGGCGTGTGGAAATCGCCGCCAAAAATGCGGCTTCGAGCTGTTCCTCCATGCAAGAGGGGCGCAGCGTGGTTCGGCTACGGTCACCACAAGTGCTGCGCCCCTACAAGGACGGCCTGACTAGAGCGTGGCCAGGTCGGCGTAGAAGTGAGCGATAGCCTTGATGCCGCCGAAGTAGTTTTCGAGCGCGATGTGTTCGTCCGGGGCGTGGGCGTTTTCGTCGGGCAAGCCGAAACCGAGCAGGACGCACGGCACTTTGAAGGTGTCATGCATCTGTGTGACAAAGGGAATTGACCCGCCTTCGCGAATGAAAACGGCTTTCTTGCCGAAGCCTTTTTCGAGGGCGGACTGGGCCTTCTGGAAAATCGGCGCGTGAAACGGAGCCACCCAGGGCTTCCCCATGCTCAAGACTTCAAATTTGCAATGGACCGTTTTCGGCAAGAGCTTTCGAATGTGCTTTTCGACGAGCCGCGCAATTTTGTGGGGATCTTGATTGGGAACGAGGCGCGTCGAGAATTTGGCGTAGGCCCTCGAAGGAATGACGGTCTTGGCGCCCTCTCCTTGATAGCCACCCCAGATGCCGTTCAATTCAAACGTTGGGCGAATCCAAAGACGTTCGACGATAGTGAAGCCCTTTTCTCCGAAATAACCGGGGGCGCCCACGGCCTTTTCAAAATCCTTTTTCTTCCAAGGGAGCGCGTTGAGAGCTTTCCGCTCGGCGTTCGAAACCTTCGCGACCCGGTCATAAAAGCCCGGCACAGTGACGCGGAAATTCTTGTCGTGAAGTTTCGCGAAAAGTTCCGTGAGGATCGTGAGCGGATTCGGCACCGCCCCGCCGTAGACGCCGGAGTGCAGATCGCGCTCCGGGCCGGTCAGCTCGATCTGATAATAGTTCAGGCCGCGCAATCCGTAGGTGATGGAGGGAACGCCTTTCCCCAGCATCGAGGTATCGGAAACGATGAGCGCATCGGCCTTGAGTTTCTCTTGGTTTTTTTGGACGAAATCCCAGAGGCTGACGCTTCCGACTTCCTCTTCCCCTTCGATCAAAACTTTCACGTTGATGGGAAGCTTGCCGTTTACTTTCTGGAGAGATTCGAAAGCTTTGAGGTGGATGTGGACCTGCCCTTTGTCATCGGCGGTTCCGCGGCCGAAGAGATTGCCGTTGCGCACGGTGGGTTCAAACGCGGGGGATGTCCACAGTTCGAGAGGTTCGGCGGGCTGCACGTCGTAGTGCCCGTAAAAAAGAATCGTTGGTTTGCCGGGAGCTTCCAAAGATTCCGCATACACCAGCGGGTGCAGGCTCGTCGGAACGATTTCAACCGATTTAAATCCAGCGGCGCGGAGATTATCCGCGACCCAGCGGGCGCCGCGCTCGATATCCGGCTTGTGTTCGCTCTTGGCACTGACGCTGGGGATCCGCAAAAATTCGCACAGCTCCGCCAGATGCTGGTCGCGGCGACCTTCGATAAATTCAGCAAGGTTCATAGGGGGCCTTTAGGGCGAAAAAGTCCTTTCCAGTATGAATACGCAAATCGAGTATCGAATGTTTGCGGCCGCGGAAAAAATGGACCCACGAAGGATGCCCTGCCGCCGCTCGCCACTATTCTATGACTGCCTCGCCGCCGAGCACAAGCGAAGTGCATTCGATGGTTGCGTAAGTGAGCTGATCGCACTCGGGAGAAAGGGACCGATGGGAAAGACAGGCCAGATTGCGGGAGCCCAGGGACTGAACGGTTTGCGAGGACGCTCGCGGACACTGGTTCAGGACGCGCCGGGTCCGCAGCGCACCGATAACGGGCGAGAGAGCGCTAAGACACGGGCAACCGGCCTGAGAGGTCATCTTCACGTCAACTGAATTCCACGCTGGTTGCCCAATGTTTAGGAGCAAAGCAGTATTTGACCAATTCAGCGAAACGGATCGGCTGGAGCGTATTCTGTTCATCATGCTACCGGGGTTACGGGGTATGATGGGCGCCGCAAGTGGATAGATCTGTTTGCGACCGCACTTGCGGAACCGACCGTATCTGGTCCAACTTGGCGCATTCCGTGGTTTTGTCTCCTGCAAGACACCTACAAGGCGTAATCGAAAAGCTTCCTGAAAGGGGCTTATGGGAATTAAAGCGATTCTGCTGGCCTTTGTGTTGTGTTCCGCAGTGGCGGCGGAAGATTTGGAAAAGACGCAGAAAAAAGAGCTCGAAGCTCAAGTCAAGAAGATGACTGCGGAAGCCGAAAGCCTTGAGAGAACGGGACAACTGGCGGAGGCGCGCACCAAGTATGCCGAGTCCCAGGCGCTGATCGAAATGAAGAACGTCACGGAGGCCATCAAACGTTTGGATGAAGCAATTCACAAGCGGGTGAAGGATACCTTGAGCGAGTCACGCAAGCTCTACGAAGTGCGCAAGTTCAAGGAGGCAGCCACCGCACTGGACGAGGGCATGAAACTGCAGGCTTTGCAGCCCGTGCTCGCGTACGATCTTGCACTGTGCTACTACCAGCTCGGTGAACGCAACAAGGCGCTCGAATACCTGGGAAAGGCCAAAGCGGGCACGGCGGACCCGAAGCAAAAACAGAAACTCTCGCAACTTCTTACATACTTCACGACCGGTGAGAACGAGCTTTCGGCAAACGACAGCGACAAGGATCGAATCGGCCGGGTCAACCGGCTTTCCGAAAGCATCGGCGTGGAAGCATTCCTGGAAGACGCGGGAGGAGATGAGGAGTCGTTCTCCGAAGGCGAAGCTCCATCCGCGCAGCCGGTGTCTCAGGCGTCTCTCAAGACGACCGTGCCAGCCAGCACGCGCAGCAATACCAGCGCGAGTCACCGGTCGAGTTTGTGCAATGCGCTTGGCGAGCTCAAGAACACGTTAGCCAGCAGCCCATCCGCGGCCTTCAATCTCGCGAATTGCGCGGAGTCCAATGGACGGACCTCGGAGGCTGTCAAGCTGCTGGAAAAATACCTGGAAATGGCGCCTAGCGCACTCGATAGCAATGAAGCACACGCCCGCATCGCCGACCTGAAATCTCTACTCAGTTTGCCAGGGCAAAATGGGGCGGAGATTCGCCGGCTGTATGCTTCGGTGTACGGCTCGCTTGCGGAGCGCAAGTACGATCGCGCGCTTACGGATCTCAATAAGGCCGGCGACCTGGCCCCTGAATTCGCCCTTACGAAGTGGAAACTGGGGCTGCTGCATGAAGCGATGGGGGACATCGATCAAGCACGGGAGAATTTCACGAGCTACGAACAACTGACGTCCGAGCAGAGCGCCAAAGACGAGGCGGCACTGCATCTCAGCACCCTGGCCGCGAAACGATCCAAGTACGACGAGGAAATTGACGAGGCGGAGGACATCCTTTCCGATTTGTTCAACCGAGCCATGAACTTGAGCTTCAACGGGTCCGAGAAGCGCAGCGCCTTGCGGGCGAAGCGCGCGCGCGTGACAAAAAAAGAGGAAGCGAGAGGAAAGAATCGAGTCGGTGGCTTTGCCATTCCTTTTGCTTACGCGCAGCAGCAGCTTTCGCGAGCGAGCGAACGCCTGCAGATCGCTCTCGCACTTTTCCCGCTCGGAGCGGAAGCCAACGAGCTGATGGGACTGGTCTTTTTGCAGGCAAACGACGGTCATTCGGCGATCAAGAGTTTTGACGTAGTGGCCAGCCAGAGCTTGCCGGTTTCGTTTTATGCCGAGCTGCGCGACCGCAAGCAGGACCGCGCGGTGAAGTGCGAATTGAGCCGGGACCGTCTGCGTCTGATTTTCCTTTCGTCGTATGACAAGAAAGGGAAGCCGGCGCCGCCGAGCAAGCCGGCAGGAGAAGACGGACTGGGAGACATGGTTGTGGAACCTGCGGGCCAGCGCCAGCAAGCGTTCGAATCCATGGACTTAGGCTTGATCGATATCAAGAAAGTCGAGACCGACAGAGGGCTGCTCAAGCTAAAACTTGCCCATCAGGAAATCTATCTATCCCCGATTTACCTGCCTTCCTTCACTCCGGTGGAGGGTCCGCAGGCGCGAAGATTTGCCAACAACTACACGCGGCTGTTTGTCCGCTATCCGGGGCTGGAGGATTCCAAGCTGGGAACCGAAGGCATGAGCGGAGGCGAAAAGTTCATGATGGGATACAACATCGCCAACGCCAGCGTGGATATTGCCATGTCAGGTTTCACGCCCATCAGCGCGATCTCCAGCGTGCAGGACGCGATTACCATTGCTCGAACGATTCAGGCGGCCAAGGTTTCCCTGAGTGTGAGCTTTGCGACCTGGGAGAAAAGTGTGGACGACCAGCAGCAGCTCCTGGCAGGCAAGTCGTTCAAGTCAATTCCGACGCAGCCGGTGAATCTGGGATTCGTACAAGAGCTGAAGTAGTTTCGAAAAACTTAGGGCTATTGGCCCGGGGATGTGCCCGGGCCGCTTGCTCCAGGGTCGAGTCAACGTTTTTGGCAAGCAGCAAAGTCCACTTGTACAGATAGTCGGCAAGTCGCAGATGGGACACTTCTTGGAATCCTGGCAATTCTTCCCAAGTCACGGTGTACTCGGAAGTAATGTGCTTTCTGGAAAATGGCAGGGACCGAGGAGTCAGATTCGCTGCGGTTGAAATTGGGGCACTGCCGGCCGCCGCAGGGTAGCGTATCGGGAACACCTGACCGTTGGGGCAATTGACGGTGCCGCGGGGGGCGTTCGAACATGGGCTATGAGCGAAATCACTGCAGCCTCTCCCCGGCGAAGCTCCCGCGCCTTTCACAAGATGCGCGTGCAGGCGCAGGGCCGCGCCCACAACGGCAAAAAGTTCCGCGAGATTTGCGAAACCGTGGTCGTCAACGGCCATGGCGGTTTGTTGTTTCTGAAGCATGAGATCGACAACGGCGAAATGCTGGTGATTACCAACCCGGAGACGCTGGAAGAGCAGGAATGCCGCGTGGTTTATCTGGGTGAGCCGGTGGATCGAGGGCAGCGGGTTGGAGTGGAGTTTCTAACGCCTGCGCCACGCTTCTGGGGCCTGGAATTCAACGACGCGCCGCCGGACAATTCTTCAGCCGTTCATTGAGACGCTTGGAGCGGTCACGCGCACGGGCGCTTGGCTTCTCCGTTTGGAAATCCAGCTTCCCACTCTCCAGATAAGAAGAATGGCGACCAGCGAGCCGTAGAAGAGCGGCTTGCGGACATCGGATTTCACCAGCCAATAATAATGAATCACGCCGGCGACGGCGGTGATGTAGATCGCGCGATGCAGCAGTTGCCAGCGCTTCCCGCCGAGACGGCGAATCCATCCCGCCGTGGAAGTAAGCGCCAAAGGAATCAGCAAGACGAAGCCCAGGAAGCCGACGGTAATGAAGGGCCTCTTGGCAACGTCTTTCCACATCGCGGAAACGTCGAAGGACTGGTCTGGCCCTAAATAGGTGAGAAAGTGCAAGCAAACATAGAAAAAAGCGAAGAGGCCGAGCATACGGCGGAAACGGATGAGATCAGGGAGCTTGAAGAGCTTGCGAAACGGCGTGATGCAAAGGGTGAAGATTAGAAAACGCAGCGTCCAATCCCCGGTGGCGTGCTGGATGAACTCGACGGGATTGGCGCCCAGCCTATTGTGCACGATGCGATCGAGCAACGCGACAAATGGGATAAGGGAAAAAAGGAAGACGACGACTTTGGTCCATTTGCTGGAGAGGAGTGCGTGCACGCGTGAGTCCTGAACTCAGTAGTTTTTCTTCAGGTCCATGCCGTTATACATGCCGGCGACCTGATCGCCGTAACCATTGAACATGCGCGTGGCGCGTTTGAAGATTTCACCGAGGCGGCGTTCCTTGGCCTGACTCCAGCGCGGGTGGTCGACGTTGGGATTCACGTTGGAGTAGAAGCCATATTCGTTCGAAGCGAAACGGTTCCACGTTGTCGGCGGCATCTTCTGCTGAAACTTGATTTTGACGAGTGACTTCACGCTCTTGAAACCGTACTTCCAAGGGAGAACCATGCGCACCGGCGCACCGTCCTGATTCGGCAGCGTCTCGCCATACATGCCGACGCAGAGAAGCGTGAGCGGGTGCATGGCCTCGTCCATCCGCAAACCTTCGACATACGGGAAGTCGATGCCGGCATACTTCGCCTGGGGCATCTGCCTTGGATCGTAGTAGCTTTCGAAGGCGACGAACTGCGCCTTGGGCGTGGGTTCGACGAGTTTTGCGAGGGTGCTGAAAGAAAATCCAATCCACGGCACAACGATGGACCAGGCCTCGACGCAGCGGTGGCGGTAGATGCGTTCCTCGAGCGGCGCGAGTTTCAGAATCTCGTCCATGCTGAACTTGCGTGGCTTTCCGACTTCGCCTTCGACGGAAACCGTCCAAGGAGACGTCTGGAAACTTTTGGAGTTCTTGGCGGGGTCGCCCTTGTCGGTGCCGAATTCGTAGAAATTGTTGTAGTGAGTGACATCTTCGAACGTATTTTGCTTTTCGGTGGTGCTGAACGGGCTCTTCGTGAGGCCCGTGAATTTCGTCACGGCAAACGCCATGTGAGAGGGCAATGCCAGTTCGAACAGACCCTTCCCCGCCGCAGCCGCGGCGCTAACAATCCCCATGGCACGAAGGAATTTGCGCCGGTCGAGATAGACCGACTTGGGAGTCACATCGGCGTAAGTCAACTCTGGGGCCTTGCGGATCAACATCTCTTTCCTCCGGAAATCCTGTGACGGTTCGGCTTCCCTATCATATTACGTAGATCGCTTTGTATTGGATGCCGGAAATTAGCCGGTGCCCTTCAACAGGCTCACCGGGGAGATAGAGCGGCAGCGTAGGGCGGACTATGAATTCCTCGGCACCGCGGAGCGCGCGATCAGCAAGCGCGTGGATGAGGTTCGCCGCTTCACTGCTTCCAAAGAACTGCGGGGTCAGTTCCGCGGAAAGAAAGATGCTCAGGCAACAAATTGCTATCGCCACGAATTTAGACATGTTCATTCCGCATCCTTTGCCATTAAAATAACGATTCTGTAGTCTCTTATATCACTCTGCTGGGGTTCGCGGAATGATGCATGAGAGGTTTTGTATGGGGACCAATTGTGTCATCATCCAGCACAGTTCAAGACCGATCGTGGTCGTAAGTTACCTGGGCCAACCTCCGATCCAGACGCGGGCAGCTGCAGATGCCTCAGAAAAATGGATGTGACCATCGATGGCAAATGTAACCGTTAAGAATCAGGCGGCAACAAGCGAAACGACGAGCTCCTACGGCGGTGCGCTGGCGATCGTCACAACGCTCTTCTTCATGTGGGGCTCGCTTACATCGCTAAATGACGTTCTGATTCCTTACGCGCAGCACGTTTTCAAGATAAAGCTTGCGGCCAGCATGTTGATCCAAACGGCGTTTTTCTCCGCCTATTTCGTTTTCTCGATTCCCGCGGCCAGGATCATCGATTGGATTGGGTACAAGAGGGCCATCGTGGTGGGGCTGCTGACGATGGTTGTCGCATGCCTTGCATTCTATCCGGCGGCGAGAATCCCCTCGTTCCCGTTTTTCCTGGCCGCGCTCATCATTCTGGCGACGGGGATCACGATCCTGCAGGTCGCGGCAAACCCGTATGTCGCGGTACTGGGAAAACCACAAACCGCATCCAGCCGCTTGAATCTTACGCAAGCATTCAATTCTCTCGGCACCACGATTTTTCCGTGGGTCGGCGCGCATTTGATCCTCAGAACGACAGCTACGGCCATCGCACAAAGCACATCCCAGGAAGCCGACGCTGTGATTAAGCTGTACGTCTATTTTTTTGCTACTGCACTGACGCTGCTGGCGATCGGTATCGGCCTTTCCAAACTCCCCAAGATGGAATCCGCCGAGCACCACATCGGTGAGCAGATCAACGACTCGATCTGGAAGCACCCCAATCTCGTCTTCGGCGCGATTGGGATTTTCGTGTATGTCGGCGGCGAAGTCGCCATCGGCAGCTCGATTGCCAACTATCTTGCACTGGACAACATCGGAGGATTCCTATCGCCGTCCGCGATCCCGGACGCGGCTACTCGCTACCGAGCAGCGTTGGGAGAAGCAGCGAAATTTATTTCGCTGTACTGGCTAGGAGCAATGATTGGCCGCTTCATCGGGGCAGCGCTTCTGCAAAAGATCAAGGCCGGGAAGCTGCTGGCTCTCTCCGCGATTATGGCTGCCTTGCTCGTCACTGTTTCGGTGCTCACGAATGGCCATGTGGCCATGTGGACGATCCTGTCGGTCGGCTTGTTCAACTCGATCATGTTTCCCTGCATCTTCACCATGGGAATCGCAGAGCTGGGACCGCTCACAGGCGACGGTTCGGGCATCTTGAATATGGCGATTGTGGGTGGAGCAGTCATTCCATGGATCGTCGGCAAAGTCGGCGACCTGATCAATCACAGCTACTACCCGGCGATGGCCCAAGGGGAGACGAGTTGGGGTCAGGGCATCCACTATGCCCTTATCGCTGCCGCCGTTTGCTACGTCTACATTTTGTTCTTTGCTATGAGTGGATCTAAACCGAATAGCGAGCGCTACGCCAAGACCTAACTAGTTCCTCCCCCGGTACGGCGATGACCCAGAGTTCCCAACGCGGGTACGCAATCGGCGTCGATGTTGGCGGCACGAAAGTAGCCGCGGGATTTGTCGATGCGCAGGGCGAGATCACGCGGCACACGCGCACGGCGATGAATCCAAAGGGCAGCGCGGAGGAAGGGTTCGCTGCAGTGACGTCCGCGATTGACGCGCTGCTGAAGCTGGCGCCTGAAGCACAGGGCGCGGGGTGGCGCATCGGGATTTGCGCTCCCGGGCCTCTCGATCCGCACACCGGTGTGGTGCTGAATCCGCCCAACGTGGCGTGCTGGCGAAATTCTCCGCTGGCGGCGGAAATCTCTTGCCGCTACGGCGGCTCCGTCAAAATCGACAACGATGCCAACGCCGCCGCGCTCGCGGAAGGATAGTGGGGCGCGGGACGCGGCTACAAAAATGTGTTCTATGCCTGTATCGGCACGGGCATTGGAACGGGGATTCTTTTTGACGGACGCATCTACTGTGGGCGCACCGGCGCGGCCGCCGAAGGCGGGCACGTCAGCATCGACTA
>JBGQCW010000020.1:0-12748 GCA_041495565.1 Candidatus Acidiferrum sp. | reverse complement strand
TTTGGCTCGAAGATGGGAATCGATGCCACGCGCAAATGGCCCTCAGAGGGATTTACCAGGCCATGGCCGGACGAGATTCTAATGGATGAAGCCACGAAGGCGCGGATCAGTGCCATCTGGAAGAGCTTGCAATTGTGACCTTGAAATGGGGGATTGACTTCAAAGGATAACCGTCCCTGCGGACAGGTCGGCAAGGGCCGAAAAATACAACTAATGGGGGTATTGGAATACTAGCTACGCTATTTGTACGGGTACTACCCCACAATACCCCCCAAACTACCTAGAACTACCCGTATTCTTAGGACAACAGGCCTATAGATTCCCTTGACGGTCTGAGTGATAGAATGTCATAAAGCTTTCACGGGCCGCACCCTCCGGTAGTCCGCAGCGAAGATCGGGTGCAATGAACGGTCGTGATTTCAGGCTTGCAATCGAATGCCGGGGTGGCGTTCCTCGTGAGTGAATCGCGCGAAGTGATGAACGTACGACAGGCGTCGCAATATCTGGGCATCTCCCCGGATACCCTGTACCGTTACATCACCGAGGGCGAAATTCCCGCGTTCAAACTTGGAAATCGTTGGAAACTGCGTAAGACGATCCTGGACCGCTGGATGGAACGCAAGATGAGCCAGGCGACGGCAAGGCGCCGTTAGTCTGGCGCGGCGAGACGGAAAGAGGCCGAGATATGTGGGGACTGGGAAAAAAGAACCGGCAGCTTGTGGGATTGGATATCGGGTCCAGCTCCATCAAGGCAGTGGAACTGAAATCGACGAAGGCCGGCTATGAGCTGGTGAGCTTTGGGATGGAACCGCTGGCGCAGGACACCGTGGTGGATGGCGCGATCATGGACGCGCCGCAGGTGGCGAACGCGATCAGCAAGATTTTCGACGCGCAGCACATCAAGACAAAGAATGTGGCCACATCGGTTTCGGGACACTCGGTAATCGTAAAGCGCGTGCCGCTGCCGCTGATGACGGAAGATGAACTCTACGACCGGATTCCTTCCGAGGCCAGCCAGCACATTCCGTTCGACATTGCCGATGTGAACCTGAGCTACCAGCTTCTTGAATCGATGGACTCACAGATGGACGTTTTGCTGGTGGCGGTCAAGAAAGACAAGATTCTGAATCACACCAACGTCCTGGCGCAGGCAGGCAAGACGCCCGTGGTGGTGGACATCGACGCGTTCGGCTTGCAGAACTGTTTCGAAGTGAATTACGAGCCCGATGCCGGTCAGACGGTGGCGCTCCTGAACATCGGCGCCAGCGTCATGAACATTAATATCGTGCGCGGCGGCGTGCCCCTGTTTACCCGCGACGTCAGCGTGGGGGGCAACCAATATACTGACGCGCTGCAGAAGGAATTGGACCTGAGCTTCGAAGATGCGGAGCGCCTGAAGAGGGGCGATTCGCTGCCGAGCGTAACGGACGAGCAGAAGCAACAAATCCTGCGCAGCGTTTCCGATATCCTCACGCTGGAAATCCAGAAGACGTTTGACTTCTTCCGGGCGACGGCCAGCGGGGAGAGTATCCAGCGCATTGTGGTGGCGGGGGGCACGGCGCGTGTTCCGGGCCTGGTGGACCTGCTGCGCGAAGAATTTGCGATGCCTGTGGAAGAGTTGAATCCGTTCCGCAAAGTGCTCATCAATCCCAGCCGGCACAGCGACGACCAGATCCGCGAGTTGGCGCCGCGGCTGGCCATTGCCGTAGGTCTGGCGCTGAGGAGCTTTGACTAGCCATGATTCGAATAAACCTGCTTGGACAAGTTCGACCGAAGTCCGCACGCCGTCCAGTGGACACGGGAGCCGCATTGCCGGTGGTCTTCGTCGGCGCGGGGCTGGTTCTCGGCGCCCTGGTTCTCGGATTCTTTTACTACACCTGGCAAAAGCAATTGAATGAAGAGAACAGCCGGATCAAGGCGTTGACCGCCCAGAAGACGGATCTGGAGCAGACCAAGCTGCAGGTGGAAGCGTTCGAGAAGCAAAAGACGATTTTGCAGCAGCGCGTCTCAACGATCGAACAGTTGCAGCGTGACCGGACAGGCGGACAGGAACTGCTGGACATGGTCGCCAATACGGTGTCGCGCACGGAAAATCTGTGGCTCACGGAGATGACCCGCAAGGGCAATACCTTGGCGATCGACGGCGCCTCCGCATCCATCAACGCGGTGGCCAATTTCATCACCGCGCTGAAGCGTTCCGGGTATTTCCAGAAGGTTGAAATCAAAGAATCGAAGCAGGACGACAAGAACCTGGGCGTGCAAACTTTTACGTTCCAGATCACTGCTGAAATTACTCCGCCACCGTTAGTGCAGGCGCGTCCCGCCAGTGCAACGGCTCCGCCCGCAACTGCTAAGGCGCCGGCGAAGAAAGGATAAGGGGGCGCCATGGCCAATCCGTTTCGAGATATGTCGGTGATCATGCAGGCGCTGGTGGCTGCGGCGGTTGCCGTGGTGCTGGTCCTGGTCGGGGTTTATGTGCCCGGATCGCCGATTGCGCGCGAGCGGGATGAAGTAGACCGCGCGGTGCAGCAACGCACCAAATTGAATCAGGAAGTGACTCAGCTCCAGGTGTACAAGCAGCGCTATGGGGAATTGAAGCAACAGATGGATGCGCTGTCCAAACAATTGGACACGCTGAAGACGATCGTGCCGGAAGAGAAGGAAGTCGATGAATTCATCCGGCTCCTCCAAGGCGCGGCGAGCGCTTCGAACGTGCAGCTACGGCGTTTGACGGCGCAAGCGATTGTGCCAAGGGAATATCACTACGAGATGCCGTTTGAAGTGCAGGCGGACGGCCCGTATTTCAACATTCTGGACTTTTTTGGGCGGCTGAGCCGTTTGTCTCGGATCATCAACGTGGGCGATCTGGTGTTTGACGATCCGGACAAGCCGAAAGGCACGAAGTATCCCACGCGGCCCGGAACGACGGTTTCTGGCGTTTTCACGGCAACAACGTTTTTCACCAAGCCCGCTGACACTGGTGCAGTTCCTGCGAAGCTCCAGGCTGGCGCGGCTGGCAAACACTGAGCGGGAATGAGCGAACTATGCGTTCAGCGATAACTCT
This sequence comes from Candidatus Acidiferrum sp., assembly GCA_041495565.1. Classification (GTDB taxonomy): domain Bacteria; phylum Acidobacteriota; class Terriglobia; order Acidiferrales; family UBA7541; genus Acidiferrum. Next base: position 9,684 of record JBGQCW010000020.1, on the reverse strand, counting down.
CGGATTAGGGATCATGATCGCGGCAGCCGCACCTGGCCTGCTCGCGCAGGTCAAGCCGTCGACGCCCAATAGTGTGAAGTCCGCACTGCAGGGCGCAGGAAAGCCTGCTCAGCAACCTGCGGCGAAACCTCCGGCAGCGGCTGCAACCAAGCCCGCGCCACAAGCTGCTAAGCCCGGGGCCAAACCTGCCGTGAAGCCTGCTGCGAAGCCTGCGGCCAAGGTTTCTGCAAAACCCGCCGCCAAAAAGGTGGAGAGGGCCGCGGTTCCCGGTGCAGCAGCGCCAGCGGAAAGCGAAGTCAAACAAGCGCGCCGCGATCCTTTCGAATCTCTCGTTGGGCGGCAGAAGTCACAGGCCGATGCGGCGAAGAATCTTCCACCGGGCAAGGCGGGCCTGCAGGTGAGCACTCTGCGTCTTGACGGAATCGTGAAAGCGCCCAATGGAATGATCGCGGTGGTTTCGAATCCACAGGCGCGCACCTATTTCCTCCGCGAGGGGGACCATCTTTACGACGGCACCGTGGAAAAGATTTCGATGGATGGCGTTTCCTTCCATGAAGAGGGTAAAGATGCGTTCGGCAAGCCCATGGAACGCCAGGTAAATAAGCGAATTTACTCCAGTCCAGGAGAACAGCAATGAAGACGACTTGGCCGGCCTTTCGGCATGGCTGCCTGATCCTAGCTAGCATCGCGGTGGCGACGAGCCCCGTGTTTGCGCAGACGCAGGAGCCCTCCGGCGCTACCGCGACTGCGGCGGTGATCTCCAGCGTTGCCATTACGCAAGCGCCGCAGCACGCGGCTGTGCGGGTGGAAGGCGAGGGGCGTCTCGACGTCCGCGCCGCCCGGATGCAAAACCCGGATCGCCTGGTGCTGGATTTCGCGGGCGCCCGGCTTGCCGTCCAGAGGACGGTGATCCCGGGTGTATCTGCGCCGGTGCGCGGCGTGCGCATCGGGCAATACCGGCCGGATATTGCGCGAGTCGTGATCGATCTGACGGGAGCGGCTCCGTACCAGCTTTCGCGGGATGCCGGAGCGGTTGTGATCTATTTCGACTCCCAGCCTGCGGCAGTGGATGTTCCAGCGAACGCCACGACGGTGACTTTGCAGCAGAATGAAAAGGTGCGCCCGGAGTTTCGTTACACGGCAGCGGCGCCGCGTTTGGCGGTGGCCCGCTCTTCCAAGGTTTCACAAATTTCCGCTCCTCGCTTCACGTTGCCGCGCGAACTGACCCAGCCCTCAGTCGTTCTGGCCTCGTTTGGCGGGAAGAGGGAGCCTGTTCGTCCGGACGGAACGGCTCAGCAAGCCGCGCAACAGGCTATGCAGCAGGCGACCACGGCGGCAACGACGCTCGCTACCTCGGCTTCGCAGTCGCAGGCGACGACGGCATCTCCAGCGCCTGCGGTCGCGGCCGCAAAATACACCGGGGAACCGATCTCCGTTAACCTGAAGGACGTTGACCTGCGCGATTTTTTCCGCCTGATTCACGAAATCAGCGGGCTGAACGTCGTGCTGGACCCCGCGGTAAAAGGGAGTCTGACGATCGTTCTCGATGAAGTGCCGTGGGATCAGGCGCTCGACATTGTGTTGCAGAACAACAGCCTCGACAAACAGCTCAATGGAAATGTTCTGCGCATTGCAACGCGTTCCACGCTGAAGACTGAAGCGGAAACCATGCGGGACCTCGAAAAGGCGCAAGCCGAAGCGATCGCTCCCGTCACCGTCACCCGCGTGCTCAGCTACGGCAAGGCGGGAACGATGAAGGACACGCTGAAGAAATTCCTCAGCTCGCGCGGCGATATTTTGTCCGATGACCGTTCGAACCAATTGATCATCCGTGACATCCCGTCCGTCATTCCGACCATTGACAATCTCATCCGCCAGCTCGACCGCAAGTCGCAGCAGGTGGAAATCGAAGCGCGCGTCGTCTCCGCGTCGCGTTCCTTTGCCCGGGACATCGGCACGCAGCTAGGCTTCGCTGGAAGCACCACGAGCGGCCGGTCAGTCATGGGTGGAGATTCGACGGTCGGTACCAGCAATGTCACGAGTACCCCACCTCCATTTCTTACGTCCGCGGGGACCAGCAGTCTGCCGTTAAACACCAACCTGGGAGCCGGTGCTCCGACGAGCGGGCTGTTCCTTGGGCACCGTTCACCGAACTTTGCGGTGGACTTCTTCATCACGGCAGCCGAGGCCAAGGGCGTCGGCAAGTTGCTCTCGAAGCCTAAAGTCATCACGCAAAACAACGAGAAAGCCACGGTTAAGCAGGGTACTAAGATCCCGATTCAGACAACCATCAATAACACGATTTCCGTTCAGTTCATTGATGCCGTGCTGAAACTCGAGGTAACCCCGCAGATCACCGCTGAAGGCACGATCTTTATGGATGTGCTCGTTGAGAACACGCAGATCGACACTGGTATTCCTCGCGTCCAGGGCATCCCGGCGCTGAATACGCAGTCCGCCGAAACGAAGGTCACCGTCGCCGACGGAGGCACGGTGGTCATCGGCGGCATCATCATCACTTCACAGCGGGTTGACATCACGGAAGTACCGCTCGTCGGCAGCCTGCCGCTGATCGGGCATCTCTTCCGGCGCACCAACACTACAACCCAGTCCCAGGAACTTTTGTTCTTCCTGACTCCGCGGATTATCCCGGGGTAATTTCGGAAACCATCCTTTCCACTGAGGGTCGAAACGAGGAGACTGCGGTCTCCTCGTTTTATTTATGAAGACACCATTCCATGCTCGACGCCGAGCCCTGATTTCGCTCCTCAGGGAAGCCAAAGTGGATGGCGCGCTCATTACCAGCCCGGCGAATTGGTATTACCTAACGGGATTCACGGGGGAGTCCGGTGCCCTCGTGGTATCACGGAAGGAAACCGCTCTTGTCACCGATGGCCGGTTCACCGTCCAGGCCAGAGAAGAGACTTCCGGCGTACGGGTTGTACTCCAAAAAGGCTCCTTGTTTGAATCGGTGGGCCAGTTTTTGAAGGGGACGGCTGCCCGACGGGTGGGATTCGACCCAACGCAGATTACCGTGTCGCAGCTCGAAAGCGTTCGAAAGGCCACTGGGTCGCGCCTGCGATGGATTCCCGCGGCGGGCATGGTGGAAGCTCTCCGCATGCGCAAAGATCCCGCAGAGCTCATGCAAATGCGCAAGGCGGCCGTCCTGGCGGGCGAAGTGGTGCAGGCGGCGATTGGCCTGCTGAAGCCGGGAATTCGAGAATTGGAAGTGGGTGCCGAGATCGAATACCAAATGAGAAAGAAGGGTGCATCGGGACCCGCATTCGAGACGATTGTCGCGTTCGGAGTGCGTTCCGCGCTTCCCCATGCGCGCCCCACCGCCAAACGACTGAGGAAAAATGAGTTGGTGGTGCTGGACCTGGGTGTTATACTCGGCCACTATTGCAGCGACATTACCCGCACGGTGTTCATTGGGCGAGCTTCGGGGCGCATCCGGACCTGGTATAAAGCGGTGCTGGAAGCGCAAGCGGCGGCGGTCGCGACGGTTAAGAACGGCGCCAGCTGCGGGGACGTCGATACGGCCGCAAGACAGGTTTTGAGAGGTTACCGGCTGGACCGCCTCTTCGTACACAGTACCGGCCATGGGCTTGGGCTGGAGGTGCACGAGGATCCCCGGGTGGCGCGGGGGCAGAAGAAGCGCCTGGAGCCGGGAAACGTCATCACCATTGAACCAGGAGTGTACGCGGAAGGCATCGGGGGGATTCGCATCGAGGACGATGTAGCCGTGCACGCTGACCGTACTGAACTACTGACCCGCATTCCGCGGGATCTCATCGAGATCTAAAACCGGCATGAAACGCAAAAAGCCTTCGAAATCGAATTCGGCGTTCGCCAAGCCCGAAATCCAGCAGATTGAGCAGCTCCTTCAATTCATGACCGAGCACAATCTCGAGGAGTTTGAGTACTCACGGGGCGATCTTCGCATCCGCCTGCGGAAACCCTCCACAGGGGTTGCCGTTGCTGCCATACGGGGCACTGTCGCGCCGGAGACCATCAGCGGTGGCTCGTTCGATGCTCCTCAGGCCGCGGGGGCTGCTACCGCGACTTCCGAAGCGCCGTCCGCTGAGGACCTGCACCTGGTCAAGTCCCCCATTGTCGGTACGTTTTATGGGTCTCCGAGCCCCGAGTCGGAAGCTTTTGTGAAGGTCGGAGCGCGCGTCGAGACCGGCCAGACACTTTGCATCGTGGAAGCCATGAAGCTGATGAACGAGATTGAGGCGGATGTAAGCGGCGAAGTGGTTCGAATCTTCGTTGAAAGTGGCCAGCCGGTCGAATATGGACAACCCCTCTTCGGCATCCGTTCGAGCCGGAAGAAATAACCGGCGCCGCAGCTCATGTTCCAGAAAATCCTAGTCGCCAATCGCGGGGAAATCGCCCTGCGGGTCATTTGCGCCTGCAAGGAGCTGGGAATCTCCACCGTCGCGGTGTACTCCGAAGCGGATCGCCACTCGCTTCACGTTCGCTTTGCGGATGAAGCGGTGTGCATCGGGCCGCCGCGCAGCAGCGAAAGCTATCTGAATATCCCGCAGGTGATCAGCGCAGCGGAAATCACGAACGTCGATGCCATCCATCCCGGCTACGGATTTCTAAGTGAGAACGCCAACTTCGCCAAAGTCTGCGAAGCCTCGGAAATCACCTTTATTGGCCCGAAACCGGAAATTATCGAACTGATGGGTGAAAAGGACCGTGCTCGCCGGGAAGTGAAGGCTGCGGGCCTGCCGACGATACCGGGCAGCGAGGGAGTGGTGGAAGGGGAAGAGCAGCTCGCCAAGGAAGCGGCTCGGATTGGCTATCCGTTGATTCTCAAAGCCTCGGCGGGCGGCGGCGGCCGAGGAATGCGCGTGGTGCGGAGCCAGGGCGAGCTTCTGTCCGCCTACCAGACGGCGCGCAGCGAAGCGCAGCAAGCTTTTGGCACCCCGGATGTGTACGCCGAAAAGTTCCTCGAACATCCGCGTCACATTGAATTCCAGGTTCTCGGCGACCAGCACGGAAAAGTGATTCATCTTGGCGAGCGCGAATGTAGCATCCAGCGCCGCCATCAGAAGCTGGTTGAGGAATCGCCTTCGCCCGTGCTGGACCCGAAACGCCGCAAGGATCTCGGCGCGAAAGTAGTGAAGGCCCTCGAGAAGATTGGTTATACGAACGCCGGCACAGTCGAATTCCTGATGGCCGAAGACGGATCGCTCTATTTTATCGAGATGAACACTCGCATCCAGGTCGAGCATCCGGTTACGGAGCTCGTTACGGGAGTGGACTTGATCAAGGCTCAGATTCGCATCGCTGCCGGCGAGAAAATGGAAGATGCCACCGGCGAGATTCATTTTTCGGGACATGCCATCGAGTGCCGGATCAATGCCGAGGACCCCGACACTTTTGTGCCTTCGGCGGGACGCATCACGACGTTTCAGGCCCCGGGAGGGACCGGCGTGCGTGTGGACTCCGCCGCTCACGCCGATGCGGTCATTTCCCCTTACTACGATTCGATGATCGCAAAGCTCATTGTCAAAGGCCGCGATCGCGCGGAAGCCGTTGGACGGATGAAGAGGGCTCTGGAAATGTTCGTTATCGAGGGCATCAAGACGTCGATTCCGCTGCACCGCCGGATTCTGGCCGACCCGGACTTCGCGGCGGGCCGGTTCGATACCCACTTCATCGAAAGATTGCTCGGAACGGACGGAAAATAAACTTTGAAGCGCCTTGTTCTCCCGCGTCTCTATGTGATATTAGACGCAGCATTGCTTACCGTTCCCGAAATAGAGTTCGCCCAGAAGCTTGCCGGCGCTGGAGTCCGCTTGCTCCAGTACCGGAACAAGTCCGCGTCTTCGCGTGAACTCTTCGAATCCGCGAGCCGGCTTTCTTCTTTTTTGGTTCCTAGCGGCGTCTCGTTCTTGGTGAATGACCGCGCTGACGTCGCCTCCCTGGCTGGGGCGAGCGGCGTTCACGTGGGCCAGGAGGATTTGGGAGTGGAGGAGGCCCGTTCGGTGATCGGAGTAGGAAAGCTGGTGGGCGTTTCCACACACAACCTGGAACAGTTTCAGCGAGCGGCACAGACGACCGCAGACTATATCGCCGTCGGGCCGGTGTTTTCCACGTCCACGAAGGCCAACCCCGATCCGGTGACAGGCATCAATTTTATTCGCCGGGTTCGCGCGCTCACGAGCAAGCCGATCGTGGCCATTGGCGGAATCACGCTGGACCGGGCCGCTGAAGTCATCGGGGCTGGTGCGGATTCGGTTGCGGTGATCAGCGATATTCTCCTCGCGCCCGATCCCGGGAAACGGGCACGTCAATATATCGAATTACTGGAAGCCGCAGACCATGCGGCTGCTGTCTGAGGTACCCAGCTAATGGCTGACACCACGCATCCAGTTTCACAGGGCATCGCGAAAAACGAACCGGGTTTTGTTCGCGCCATTGGGTTGTTCGATGGCACGATGATTGTTGTCGGCTCGATGATCGGCTCCGGCATCTTTATCGTTGCCGCCGATATTTCGCGGCTGACCGGTTCCGCGGGTGGGCTGCTCCTTACCTGGGTTCTCACCGGCCTGTTGACCATTTCTGCGGCCCTTTCCTACGGGGAACTCGCCTCGCTTTTCCCTCACGCTGGCGGGCAGTACATCTATCTCCGCGAGGCGTACTCACCGCTTTGGGGCTTTCTCTACGGCTGGACGCTCTTCCTTGTGATCCAGACGGGAACGATCGCGGCCGTCGCCGTTGGATTCGCGCGTTATCTCGGTGTCCTGGTTCCATCGATTTCTCCCAGCGCATGGATCGTTCACCCCATCATGCTGTCTTCGAAGTTTGCCGTCAGCCTGTCGGTTCAACAGCTCGTTGCCGTTCTGATGATCGTTTTCCTTACTTTTCTGAATACACTCGGCGTGCGCCTCGGCAAGCTGATTCAAAACATCTTCACGTCGGCTAAGACGCTTTCGCTTGTCGGGTTGATTTTGCTGGGTGTCTTCGTTGGGAAAAATGCGGGGGCGATTACTGAGAATTTCAGTCATTTCTGGACGGTTCGCAACGCGCAGCCCATCGAGCCGGGCGCGAATTTTCTGCGAAGTTTTGTGCCGACGATCACCGCCGCAAGCGGCGCGTTCGGTTTGTTCGTGGCGTTTGGAGTCGCCCAGGTTGGATCGCTTTTCTCCGCCGACGCGTGGAACAACATTGGGTTCACTGCTGGCGAAGTGAAAAACCCGAAGCGCGACGTGGCGCTCTCGATGGCTTTCGGCACCATCATCGTCATCACGCTGTATTGTCTTGCGAATCTGGCTTATCTTTGCACGCTGCCGCTCGTGCAGATCCAGAGCGCCCCCGATGATCGCGTGGCGAGCGCCGCCCTGAATGCAATCTTTGGTCCCATCGGCGCGATGATCATGGCTGGCGCCATTATTGTTTCCACCTTCGGTTGCAACAATGGATTGATCCTGGCGGGCGCGCGGGTGTCCTACGCGATGGCCAAGGATGGGCTTTTCTTTCGCACCACGGGCAGATTGAACAAGCGAGGCGTACCAGCCACAGCTTTGATCTTCCAGGGCATATGGATCACCGTGCTTCTTTTGATGCGCACCCGGCATGTGGATGCCGCGGGGGTCGTAAGCTACGGCAACGTCTACAATGACCTCCTCGATTACGTGGTATTCTCCGTCCTTCTTTTTTACGTACTGACGATTGTCGGCATTTTCGTATTGCGCGCGAAGCGCCCGGACGCGGAGCGCCCATATCGGGCATTCGGGTATCCGTTTGTGCCGCTGCTTTATATTGTCGCGGCGCTGGCCATCATGTTTGTTCTCTTGTTGTACAGGACGCAGACCGCCTGGCCGGGACTGGTGATCGTGCTTCTGGGGGTTCCCGTCTATTGGCTGTGGTCGCGGCGGACCGCGCAGGCCAGTCACACGCAATAGTCGAATTTTTTTGTAGGGGCGCCGCATGCTCCCCCCTACAATGCTTTAGGCCAAATTGGTAGCGGCTTGACGAAACGGGGAAAATCCCCCAAAGGAGGAGTTGCATGGGCAACCCCTTGTTCGCAACGAAAGCGATCGACACGCTGATGAAAGAGGCTGCAGATACAGGAGAGCACACCCTCAAGCGAGCTCTCGGCCCAGTAAACCTCGTTACGCTGGGGATTGGGGCCATCATCGGCGCGGGCATCTTCGTGCTCACTGGTTCGGCGGCGTCGCTTTATGCCGGTCCAGCGATCATGCTCTCGTATGTACTCGCGGGAATCGGCTGCGTGTTCGCTGGTCTCTGTTACGCCGAATTCGCGTCGATGATTCCGATCGCCGGCTCCGCCTATACGTATGGCTATGCCACTCTCGGGGAGCTCGTTGCCTGGATCATCGGCTGGGATCTGATTCTGGAATACGCGTTTGGCGCGGCGACCGTCGCTAGTGGCTGGAGCAGCACGCTGGTGGCTTTCCTGCAGGACTACGGAATCAACCTGCCGCCGCAGATCTGTGACGTACCGGGAGCGCAATGGGTCTTTTATGACGGCCGGTGGTCACCGCTAACTACGCTAAGTCTAAGCGCCGAGCAACTGGCCGGGCTGCCACACGCGACCGCCACCTTCAACCTCATTGCATTTTTTGCCATTCTCGCGGTCACGACGATCCTCATCATCGGCATCAAGGAGTCGGCGAACTTCAATACCGGGGTCGTTTTTGTGAAGCTGGCCGCGGTTCTGACGTTTATCGCCGTCGCGGCGGCGTTTGTCCTGAAGAACCCCCAGATCGTCCACGAGAATTGGAAGGTTTTCATTCCCTCGAATACCGGGAGTTTTGGGTCCTATGGTTGGTCCGGCATACTGCGCGGTGCCGGCGTGGTGTTCTTCGCCTACATCGGATTCGATGCGGTCTCGACGGCGGCACAAGAGGCTCGCAACCCGCAAAAAGACATGCCTATCGGCATCCTCGGTTCACTCGCCGTCTGCACGGTGCTCTACATCATCGTTTCGGGACTGCTCACCGCGATAGTGCATTATTCGCATTTGAATATCGGGGCGCCGGTCTCGCTCGCCATTCGCCAGACGGGGGTGAAGTGGGGCAGCTACGTTGTCAATGCTGGTGCGCTCGCAGGGCTGAGCACTGTAATGCTGGTCATGCTGCTCGGCCAATCCCGCGTTTTCTATTCGATGGCTCACGACGGGTTATTGTGGAAGTGGGCCGGTGATATCCATCCACGGTTCCGTACCCCGTGGAAGTCAACAGCCATCGTTGGCTTGCTGGTTGCATTTGTCGGGGCCCTGGTGCCGATCGGTGATCTCGGCCAGCTCGTCAGCATCGGCACGCTTCTTGCCTTCGTCATCGTCTGCGCAGGTGTTTGGGTCCTGCGCGTGCGTCGGCCGGATCTCGTACGCCCATTCAGGACGCCATGGGTCCCCTTCGTTCCGATCATGGGTATCATCGTGTCGCTGGGACTGATGGCCGGTCTGAAGGCGCTGACGTGGATGCGCCTGATCGTCTGGCTGATTATAGGCATGATCATCTATTTCACCTACAGCGTGAAACATAGCCACGTGCGCAATGCCATGAAGTAGCTCTCGAAGGGCCGGACGTCAACCGTTCGGCCCTGATTCCTCCGGCGTGGTTCTCCTCCGCGGACAGCACTACTTCAGGTACAGTATTGGTTTCGTTGACGGCACGATGACACCTCTCCGCGCTAACCTCA
>JBGQCW010000019.1:0-12879 GCA_041495565.1 Candidatus Acidiferrum sp. | reverse complement strand
GCCGCGATCCACGCCCTGATGTTCTGCGGCTGCGTTGGCGTGAACGGCGGAGGACTCGCGCACTACGTGGGCCAGGAAAAGCTGGCGCCGGAGGAGTCCTGGTCGTCTATCGCTTTCGCGCGTGATTGGATGCCCGCGTCGCGTTTGCAGAATGCGCCGAGCTGGCACTACGTCAATTCCGATCAATGGCGCTATGAAAAGCAGTTCACCGATTACCATACCGTTCCTCCAGGCCAGCCTCCCGGATCGCTCGCCGGCGGCCACACGATGGATGCGCAGGTGCGCGCCGTCCGCAACGGTTGGCTGCCGTTCTATCCGCAGTTCAACCGCAATCCGCTGGATGTGGTTCGCGAAGCGCAGCAGGCCGGCGCAGACACGCCGGAGAAGGTCGCTGAATACACCGTAAATAAGCTGAAGAGTGGCGAACTGAAATTTGCGGTCGAGGACCCCGACGCGGAGGAGAACTGGCCGCGGGTGTGGTTCATCTGGAGAGGCAACGCAATCATGGCCAGCGCCAAGGGCCACGAATACTTCCTGAAGCACTATCTTGGCACGCACACCAATACCATCGCCACGGACATGGCCGAGGGCTCGGTGAAGGAGGTTGTCTGGCACGAGACGGCTCCGCAGGGAAAGATGGATCTGATCGTGGATCTGAATTTCCGCATGGATACGTCCGCGCTTTATTCAGACATCGTGCTGCCGGCGGCCACCTGGTATGAAAAGGCCGATCTGAATTCGACCGACATGCACAGCTTCATCCATCCGCTCTCCGCGGCGGTACCTCCGTGCTGGGAATCCAAGAGCGATTGGCAGATCTTCGGCTCCCTGGCAAAGAAGTTTTCCGAATTGGCTGCCCGGCATTTCCCAAAGCCAGTGTGGGACCTGGTGGCGACACCGCTCGCACACGACACGGCTGCGGAGATCGCGCAGCCGCAGATGCTCGATTGGAAGAGCGGCGAAGTGGAAGCGATTCCCGGCAAAACGATGCCCGGCCTGAAGCTTGTCGCACGCGACTACACCAACCTCTATAACCAGTACATTTCCTTTGGGCCACAGGTGCGCGCGCAAGGCTTGGGAGCCCACGGCACACATTACAACTGTGAGGATCTATACGATGAGGCCACGCGCATTCTGCCGTTGAGCGTGTGGAACGGCCAGCGCTATCCCTCGATGGCCGCGGATGAAGATGTCTGCAATCTGATCCTGCGATTCGCATCGGTTACCAACGGAGAACTGGCCTACCGGTCGTATCGTGAAATGGAAGTCAAGGTCGGCTTGCCGCTCGCGCACTTAGCGGAGCGCAATCGTGGATCACGCATCTCTTATAAGGAACTGCAAACAAGGCCGCATCGCCTTTTGAACAGCCCCATGTGGTCCGGGCTGACGGAGAATGGCCGCGCCTATTCACCGTTTACCTATAACGTGGAGTGCCTGGTGCCCTGGCGAACTCTGACCGGCCGGCAGCACTTCTATCTCGACCATCCTGGCTACATCCAGTTTGGCGAGCACCTGCCAACGTACAAGCCGAAGCCTCTGCCAGTGCAATACGCCGATCTTCGCCTGAGCGAGCAGGTCGGACCGACAAAGATGCTGAACTACCTGACGCCGCACGGGAAGTGGCATATTCACTCCACCTTCGGCGACAACCATCGCATGACCACGCTTTCACGCGGCATCGAACCGCTGTGGATGAACGATAAGGACGCAACTGATATCGAAATCAATGACAACGATTGGGTGGAAGTGCATAACGACAACGGTGTGGTGGTCACGCGGGCGGTCGTGAGCGCGCGCATCCCGCGCGGCATCTGCATCCAGTATCATTCGCCGGAAAGAACGCTCTCCGTTCCCACTTCGCCGCTGCGCAAGAACCGCCGCGCGGGCGGGCACAACTCGCTCACGCGCACGCGGCTGAAGCCTAATCTGATGGTCGGCGGCTACGGACAATTCACGTTCCATTTTAACTACTGGGGCCCGGTGGGCTGTAACCGGGACACGCACATCTTCGTGCGGAAGTTGCCCGAACTGAAGTGGTGAGGAGCGCAGCTATGGACGTCCGTTCGCAAATTGCGATGGTCTTTCATCTGGACAAGTGCATCGGCTGCCACACGTGCAGCATCGCGTGCAAGAACATCTGGACCGACCGCCGCGGCACCGAATACATGTGGTGGAACAACGTCGAGACCAAGCCCGGCACGGGCTTTCCTACCCGCTGGGAAGATCAGGAGAAATATCACGGCGGCTGGGAAATGAATGACGGGAAACTCCAGCTGCGCTCCACGAGCAAAGCAAAGACGATTTTCAACATCTATCACAACCCCAGCATGCCCACGATGGATGACTACTACGAACCGTGGACGTATGACTACCAGCATCTGTTCAACGCTCCCGAAGGACCGGATCAGCCAACGGCCCGGCCCATCTCGATGGTCACCGGGGAATTAATCCAGATCGAATCCGGACCAAACTGGGATGACGATCTTGGCGGCTCACCGGTGTACGCGGAGAATGATCCGAACCTGAAAGGGTTGAGCGAGGAGCAGCGCGCACAGCTTTCCGCCGTTGAACGGCTTGTTTTCTTTTACTTTCCGCGCATTTGCAATCACTGCCTAAATCCGTCCTGCGTGGCTTCTTGTCCCTCTGGTGCGCTCTACAAGCGCGGTGAGGATGGAATCGTGCTGGTTGACCAGAAGCGCTGCCGCGGCTGGCGCATGTGTGTCGCGGCGTGCCCGTACAAGAAAATGTTCTACAACTGGAACACAGGAAAATCGGAGAAGTGCATTCTCTGCTACCCGCGGCTGGAAACCGGGCAAGCTCCGGCCTGCTTCCATTCTTGTGTGGGCCGTATCCGTTATCTAGGCGTGGTTCTGTACGACGCATCACGGATTGAGGTGGTCGCCTCTAGTCCGGATGAGAAGCTCGTCGAAGCGCAACGCACGCTGATTCTCGACCCGCGCGATCCCGAAGTAGTCGCCGGCGCGCGGAAGAACGGCATTCACGAATCGGTCATCGAGTCAGCGCAACGCTCTCCGGTCTATCAATTCGTGAAGGTGTGGAAGATCGCCCTGCCACCGCATATCGAGTACCGGACCATGCCCATGCTGTTCTACGTGCCGCCGATGTCGCCGGTGATGTCGAACCAGGCGGATGGAACGATTCATCATAATTCCGAGGACCTCTTCCACGACATCGACGAATCGCGCGTTCCGCTGAAATTTCTCGCCAACCTGTTTGGCGCGGGACATGAAGGCTTCGTGCGTTACGCGCTCCGCAAACAGAAAGCAGTCCGGTGGTACCGGCGGGCGCTCACTGTCGGTGACGTTGAAATGGCGACAGCCGAACGCATGATGCGGGAGGCGGATTGCTCGCCCGAAGAAGCCGAAGCCATCTACCGGCTGACTTCCCTGTGCACGTTCGAGGATCGTTTCGTGATCCCGCCGATGCAACGTGAAGAAGCCATCCAGATGATGGAAGACCCTCTCGAACACAAGCAGGGTGTGGGATTCGGATTTGTCTCTGGACCGCATAGGGGGATGTGATGAGCGACGCAATCCTATACGAGCGGCTTGCCGTGCTCTTCAACTACCCGGCGGACGGCTATGGATTAAATGCTGTGGACGACCTTGGGGCGTCGGACAGTGAATCGGTCGAAGCCGCTGCGGCTTTTCGGGAGTTTCGTGCGGGCATCGCGGGATTAAGCACAGAGGAATTGCAGGAGATGTTTACACGGACGTTTGACCTGAACCCGATGTGTACCCTGGAGATCGGCTGGCAGCTCTACGGGGAAGACTACCAGCGCGGCGAATTCCTCGTGAAGATGCGCCAGCAACTCCGCGAATATGATTTGCGCGAGTCCGGCGAGCTTCCTGATCACCTGTCCCATGCCCTGATGCTTCTTGGGAGGTTGGAGCCGGAGGAAGCGGCCGAGTTCGCTACCAGTTATCTCCTGCCCGCGATCGATAAGATGCGCGGCGCCTGGCACGAGAATCGAAACGCGTTTGCTGCTTTGCTGGAGTCCGCGTTCGCTCTGCTGAAGAGCCGGTACCCCTACGATCCGGCGCGGATGCCGGTCCGGAAACCAGAGCTGCCGATCCTGCAATGAAAGGAAACGAAGATGACCGGCGCATTCCCATTTTCTAATCAGCTCTTCTTCATCGTCTGCCCCTATATGGCAATGCTGATCTTTTTCCTGGGCACGATCATGCGCTATCACAAAGCTCCCTACACATATTCGAGCCTGTCGTCTCAATTTCTGGAGAATCAGCGGCATTTCTGGGGGCTCGTGCCGTTCCACTACGGCATCGTGGCGGTCCTCATCGGACATATTGTTGCGTTCCTGATGCCCCGCCAGATTCTTGAATGGGACAGCCGGCCGCTGCGGCTATACATCCTGGAAATATCGGCGCTGATCTTTGGCCTGCTCACTGTTGTCGGTTTGACCGGGGCGATTGCGAGGCGGCTGACAGTCTCGAAAGTGCGCGCCGTAACAAATGGCTTTGACTGGGTTGTTCTTGGGCTCCTGCTAGTGCAGACCTTCAGCGGCGTTTACGTCGCGGTGTTCCACCCCTGGGGGTCCGCGTGGTTTGCGGCAGCGGTTTCACCCTACCTGTGGTCGCTCGTGCGCTTCAATCCGGATCTCGGCTATATGGCGATGATGCCCCTGGGCGTGAAGCTGCACATAGTGCTTGCCTACGCAATCATCGGTATCGCGCCGTTCACGCGTCTCGTGCACATCCTGGTAGTCCCTAACCCTTACCTATGGCGCAGGCCGCAGGTGGTCCGGTGGTATCGCACGTAAAGGAATCGCCGTGAGCAGGAATTTTCGACACGCAGTGGCGAAGCTGGTTCTGGTCTTGGCATTGATTTGCCCCGGTATCGCTTCCGCGCAATCCGCGGAACACGCATCTGCACCGGCACAGGGCTCTGCAATGCCACCGCGGAAAGTGGATACCGCGCCTGCTCAGAAGCGCAAGCTTGGTCCTCTGGATATTTCCGGGAGTTGGCGTGTGCGCGTGGAGGGCTGGGCCTGGTTCGAAGGCACGAAGGGCAACAGCAACTATGCGTTTGGCCACTCGCTCTTGCGCGTTGCAATCGGTCAGGAGGGTGAGCGCTTTGATTGGCAGCTCGATGCCGCGCAAGACACAATTCTCGGCCTGCCCACGGATGCTGTCGTGGCTGCTCCGCAGGGACAACTTGGAGGAGGCGGCACCTACTTCGCTGCCAACGGCAATCGCCGCAATAACGCCAATGGTTTCGTCCGGCAGGCCTTTGTGCGGTTCAAGAAACTGGGCAACGGAAATCTCTGGCTGGGGCGCTTCGAGTTTCAGGACAGCACCGAGGCCATGCCGAAGGATGCGACACTCGCCACGCTGGTGAAGACTCGTATCGCGCAGCGGCTCATTGGCAATGTCGGATGGTCGGCGATTGGCCGCAGCTTCGATGGTGCGCACTTCTCTTACGACTTTGGCAAAAAAAACCTGACTCTGATGGGAGCCCGGCCGACACGCGGCGTCTATCAAATCGATGCGATGGGCGAAGTGAACGCAGAGGTGTACTACGGGGCGCTGACGATTCCTGTCGAGGCAAGGCAGGGAGCGGGCGAACTGCGGTTGTTCAGCGTGGGCTACGTTGATCGGCGGACTTCCGTGCTGAAGACCGACAACCGGGCGCAGACGGTTCGTGCCGCGGACCAAGATCAGATTCGGATTGGGACCTATGGTCTGGATTATGTTCATGTTCTAAATACGGTGACGCGTGGAAAGTTCGATTTTTTTCTCTGGGGCGCTCTGCAAAGCGGCTCGTGGGGAGTTCAATCACACAGCGCGGGCGCTTTCATCGGCGAGTTTGGCTGGCAGCCGCCGGTGAAGCGCCTGGAACCATGGCTGAGCGCGGGGTATTCCTACGGAAGCGGCGACGGAAATCCAAACGATTTGCATCACGGTACATTTTTTCAGGTATTGCCAACGACCCGGCCTTACGCGCGCTTCCCGTTCTACAACATGATGAACAACGAAGATTTCTACGGGACGCTCAATCTTAAACCGTACGCGAGGCTTTCGCTGCACAGCGAATTCCATGCGTTGCGCCTCAACAAGTCGTCGGACCTTTGGTACCTGGGTACCGGCGTGTACCAGCCCAAAACGTTCGGCTACAGCGGTCGCCCCAGCAGTGGCAACCGTAGCCTCGCCAACGTGCTGGACATCAGCACTGACTACCAAATGACGCGAAGCTTCGGCGTGGGTCTTTACTATGCATACGCCTGGGGCAGAGACGTGATCGCGAAAATTTATCCCAACAACCAAAACGGCCAATTTGCCTATGTGGAAACGAATCTTCGCTTTTGAACCCGGCGCTGTGACGCCGCACTGCGGCGGCGGGGGAGGAATGCCGTGAATCGCATCGAAGGATCACCCAAGCGGGCATTGTGGAGCGCGACGCTCGGCTTCTTCGTCGGCTTCGCGGCGGTCGCCCTTTTTGGTCCTTCCGCCAAGCTTTTCCAGCAGGTGATGGGGCTCGGGCCGCTCGCCCTGGGGTTTTTCGTGGCCATACCGGCGCTCTCCGGCTCCTTGCTGCGAATTCCGTTCTCCGCATGGGTAGATACTAACGGGGGCCGGAAGCCGTTTCTCGTACTCCTGAGTCTCTCCCTGGTGGGCATGAGCGGTTTGACTTGGGTTGCCCGCTATCTCTATCCGGCGCACCTCTCCGCGGCAAGCTACCCACTGCTGATGGTGCTCGGCGTGTTGTGCGGTTGCGGGATCGCAACTTTTTCCGTCGGGATCAGCCAGGTTTCGTACTGGTTTCCGCAAAAGCAGCAGGGGCGCGCGCTCGCCATCTTTGCTGGTGTGGGCAATGTCGCCCCGGGCATCTTCACACTGATTCTGCCGTTCGCCCTGAAGGGATTTGGCCTGGCGGGTTCGTACATCCTCTGGCTGAGCATTCTCGCTGCCGGAACGCTTTTCTACTTCCTCTCGGGAACGAACAGCCCTTATTTCCAATTGTTGAAGCGGGGTGTCGCTCCGGCTGATGCGCGGGTTCGCGCGCGTGAACTCGGACAGGACTTGTTCCCGGCGGGCAGCTTGAAAGAGAGTCTGCGAGCGTCAGCTCGCGTATGGCGGACCTGGGCGCTGGTTTGGATCTACTTCACAACCTTCGGCGGCTTCATCGCTTTGACCGCCTGGCTGCCGACCTACTGGACCTCTTTCTACGGTGTTAGCCCGTTGAAGGCAGGGCTGCTAACGGCCGCCTTCGCGATCCTTGCCTCGCTCATTCGAGTTGCGGGCGGCGTTCTCTCTGACCAGTTGCACGAGGGAGGAGAAAACACCGCGATCTTGGCACTGCTGATTACCCTGGTTGGCGCGCTGGTGATGACTAGTTCCCACCAGTTTGAGCTTTCGGTCCCGGGCGAGATCTTGATGGCCTTTGGCATGGGAATCTGCAATGCGGCGGTGTTCAAGATCGTGCCGCAAGCCGTGCCGCAGGCCGTTGGCGGAGCTGCCGGCTGGGTGGGCGGTCTCGGGGCGTTTGGCGGTTTCGCGATTCCGCCAGCAATGGCCTTCGCCGTCCACGATCTCGGCACGAATGGCTACGCCATCGGATTTGTGACTTTCGTTTTCCTGACGCTCTTCTCGCTCTCAATGGCATGGATTCTCAAGTATGCCCGCGAGGAAGCAACACCTAAGACTTCTCCCGCGCAAATGAATGAAGCGCCCGTTCCGCCGGCGCCGGCGGGAATGCGTAGTTAGGGGAGCATTGCTGATGACTGCGGTGGAACAATTCGCGGAACCAGTGATGATGACTCACATCTCGATTCGATCGCTGATCCGAGAGCAAGTGCGCACGCTGAATCCCGCGTACTTTGCGATGGTGATGGCGACTGGAATCGTGGCCATCGCCGCGCACCTCACGGGAATGTTGCTTGTGGGCCGCGTGCTCGCGGGAATCAGTCTCATCACCTACGTAGTTCTGGCGGTCATGACCCTGGCCCGGCTCGCGTTCTTCCCGCGGGAGGTCTTCCAAGACTTGATCGATCATCAGGTCGGTGTCGGGTTCTTCACACTGGTCGCCGGGACAGCGGTTCTGGGAAGTCAGAACGTGATTTTGTTCGGGATGTACCGTCTGGGTGGAGTGCTCTGGCTTGTATCCTGCGGAATGCTGTTGGTGATCGTCTATGCCGTCTTCGCGGCATTTACCGTCAAGGAAAAGAAACCAACGCTTGCGGAAGGCATTCATAGCGGGTGGCTTGTCTCAGTGGTAGCCACGCAAGCTGTCGCCACGCTTGGCGCCCAGATGATGCAGGCGTTCCCCGGCCAGATCGACAAGATTGCTTTTATTTCTGTCGCGCTCTGGTCGAGCGGGGGAATGCTCTATATTTGGATGATCTCCCTGATCTTTTACCGCTATACCTTCTTCCCGCTCCAACCGCGCGATCTGAAGGCGCACTATTGGATCAACATGGGCGCGATGGCGGTTTCGGCTCTGGCCGGCGCCATGCTGTTGCGTTTTTCCGCCGGCGTGTCGCTTTTGCAGCAGATCGCTCCATTTGTGAAGGGTTTCACACTGCTTTACTGGTCGACGGCAACGTGGTGGTTTCCGATGCTGGTGATCCTGGCCGTTTGGCGTCACGCCTACAAGCGACTGCCGTTCGTCTACGACCCGCTCTACTGGGGCATGGTTTTTCCGCTTGGCATGTACACGACCTGTACGTACCGCTTGGCTGAAGTGACCGGATTGACTTTCTTGCGACCGATTCCGCAGTACTTTGTCTTTGTTGCGTTGTTCGTCTGGCTCATTGTTTTCGCGGGCTTGGTCCATGCGGTCATCGCCCGGCTGAGTGGGAAGACGCTCCGCGAGGAAGGCGTCGCATGAACCAGAAAGTCGTCACCATCGTGCTGATTGTAGGGCTCTTGTTCAGCCTTGCCGTGCTCGCCTTGCAGGCAGGCTCGTGGCACCTGCCTGGCAATCAGCAGGGATATGAGCCGGTTCAGCCCATCGCCTTTTCTCATCGCTTGCACGCGGGCGAAATGCAAATTGCGTGCTTGTACTGCCATTCGGGGGCAGAGGCGAGCCGCCATGCCGGGATCCCCCCCGCCAGCACGTGCATGAATTGCCACAAGTTCGTTTCGGCTCCGCTTGGCGCGCTCCGCGCGGAAGACGACCTCGCGAAGCGGGAGAATCGAAAGCAGCGGCCGATTGTGTCGCTGGAGATTCAAAAGATCTACGAGGCGTTGGCGCTGGATGACCACTTGGTGCGGGATGTGCAGAAGACTCCCCAGCCGATTGCATGGACGCGCGTCTACCGCCTGCCGGATTTTGCCTATTTCAACCACAGCGCGCACGTCAACGTCGGCGTGGCCTGCCAGCAGTGTCACGGCCCGGTCGAAACTATGGACCGCCTCCGGCAAGTGCCGGATTTGACGATGGGGTGGTGCGTGAACTGTCACCGTACGGCGAACGCGTCGGGCGTGGCCAGCAAGCCCGTCCAGCCATCGATTGACTGCTCGACGTGCCATTACTGAGAGGAGTGCGCATGTCTTCGGAGAAAACGCCGAAATACTGGAAAAGCTGGGAAGAAGGTCCCGGCGCATCCGAACTTGTGCAGATTTCCCAGGATGAGTTTCCGGAGCCGCTGGACCGCCCCGCCGAACAGTTCAGCCGGCGTTCCTTCTTAAAAGCAGCGGGCTTCACCGCAGCAGTGGCGGCCGTTGGTGCCGGTTGTTCGCACGCGCCTGTCGAAAAGGCCATCCCTTATCTGATTCAGCCTGAAGAGATCGTTCCCGGCGTCTCTTACTTCTACGCAACCACGTGCGGCGGATGCTCGGCCGGTTGCGGCGTCTTGGCGAAGAACCGCGATGGGAGGCCCGTCAAGCTCGAAGGCAATCCGGAACATCCGATTTCGCGAGGCGGTCTCTGCCCCATTGGACAAGCTTCACTGCTGGGGCTGTACGATTCGCAACGGCTCAAAGCGCCTCAAATGGAAGGCAGGCCCGCCACTTGGAAAGAAGTGGACCGTCAGATCATTGGACAACTCGCCGCCATTCGTAACGCCGGCGGTGCAGTGCGCTTCCTCTCCGGGACAATCTCCAGTCCCACTTTGAACGCGGAGATTCAGAAGTTCCTCGGACAGTTCCGGGATGCCCGCCACGTCATTTATGACGCGCTGTCGAGCTCGGCGATCCTGGATGCGCACAAGGAAACGCACGGCGAACGGCTGCTGCCGCATTACCGGTTCGATCGCGCCGAGGTCATCGTCAGTTTTGACGCCGACTTCCTGGGAACGTGGATCTCACCGGTGGAATTCACTCGCGACTATGCCAACGGGCGGCGATTTGATTCGCAACCGCTGCGCATGTCTTACCACGCGCAATTTGAGTCGCGCATGTCGCTGACCGGGGCAAAAGCCGACCGGCGCGTCCGCGTGTCGCCGCAAGAACTCGGCGAAACGATGGTGCGCCTCGCTTCGCGGTTGGCGCATCTCGCGGGGGTAGCATTTCCTCTTAGCGTGGGAGCGTCGAGCCATCCGCAGGACACATTGTTCGAGGACCTTGCGCGGCGGCTTTGGCAGGCGCGCGGACGCAGCCTCGTTCTCTGCGGCACGCAAGACGTCCGGTTGCAGGTGCTCACAAACTTCACGAACGACCTGCTGGGGAATTACGGCTCATCGTTGGAGCTGGAGCGCCCATCAAAACAAAAGGCCGGCAACGACCGTGACCTGCAAGCGCTCCTGGATGAGCTGCAGAGCGGAAAGGTGGGAACACTCTTTCTACTCGGCGTCAATCCTGTCTACGATCTGCCCAACGGGTCCGCGCTGGCCGAACAAATCAAGAAAGTTCCGCTTGTCGTGAGCTTTGCCGAGCGGGCCGACGAAACATCTGCGGTCGCGCGTTTCATTTGTCCCGACCATCATCCGCTGGAATCCTGGGGGGACGCCGAACCGGTGCGCGGCACCATTGGCTTATTCCAGCCGGCGATTCATCCCCTGGGGAATACGCGCTCCATCCTCGAGAGTCTCGCGATTTGGCGAGGCCAGCCTAAAGCGGCCTACGATATCCTCCGTGACTACTGGCGCGAAAACTTATTCCCGCGGCGGAAGGCTGATGAGGACTTCCAGATCTTTTGGGATTGCGCCGTCGAAGCGGGATATGTCGAAATACAGGCCGCGGCTCCGAAACCGAGGCGTTTCCGCGCTGCGGCCCTTGAAGCGGCGCCCCAATCGGCTCTTGCCTCCGGCGAGTTCTCGCTGGTCCTGTATCCGAAGATTGCGATGCTCGATGGCCGCCACGCAGAAAATCCCTGGCTGCAGGAACTGCCAGACCCTATCAGTAAAGTAACTTGGGATAACTACGCATGCCTTTCTCCGGCGACGGCGCAACGGCTGGGACTGAAAGAAGGCGATGTAGTACGCCTCGAAGCGGACGCGAAGACGGGAACTTCGCAGGCCTTGGAGTTGCCGGCCTTTATCCAGCCAGGGCAGCACGACCAGGTTATAGCGGTGGCACTCGGCTACGGCCGCGAGGGTACAAGACGTTTTGCCAGTGTGGGTCCTAAATGGCTCTTCGGCGGGCCTGACGTGGGCGAAAATGGAATCGTCGGCAAGAATGCCGCGCCAATGCTGGTGCTGGCAAATGGAAACCTGCGATACGTTCGCGATGGCGTTCGTCTCAGCAAGACTGGCAAACGTCAGACGCTTGCCTCGACGCAGACTCACCACACGTTGACAATGCCTCAGGAGGTTCCGCTGGTCGGAGGAGAACATCGCGAGATTGTACGCGAGACGACGCTTGCCGCCTTGATCGTTGAAGGCAAGCACTCCTCACCCACGCCCTCCAGTACCAATGGCCTCTGGCCGGCGGATCATCCCTACAACGGTCATCGCTGGGCGATGGCCATTGATTTAACTGCTTGCACGGGCTGTGCGGGTTGCGTCGTCGCCTGCCAGGCTGAAAACAATATTCCCGTCGTCGGCAAGGATGAAGTTCTTCGCCATCGCGAGATGCACTGGATCCGGATTGACCGCTATTACTCCGGCGAAGAGGACGTGGACGTGGTGCATCAACCGATGATCTGCCAGCAGTGTGACAACGCGCCGTGTGAAACGGTCTGCCCGGTGCTCGCGACGGTCCACAGTGCGGAGGGTTTGAATCAGCAGATCTACAATCGCTGCGTGGGCACGCGCTACTGCGCCAACAACTGCCCCTACAAAGTGCGCCGCTTTAACTGGTTCAATTATGCGCGTAACGACCAACTGCAAAACCTTACTCTCAATCCCGATGTGACCGTACGTTCGCGCGGTGTAATGGAAAAGTGTTCCTTCTGCGTGCAGCGGATTGAGGCAGCGCGCATCGACTCGAAGCGCCGCGGCAAGCCCATTGCCGACGGACAGATCCAGACCGCGTGCCAGCAATCCTGCCCGTCGCAAGCGATTGTGTTCGGGGACCTGAACGATCCTGACAGCCGAATCGCGCATATGGCCCGCGATCCGCGGAGGTTCGCGGTACTCGAAGAGTTCAACTTCCGGCCGACCGTGAATTACCTCACCGTTGTGCGGAACCGCGATTCCGCAGACAAAATCTTAAGAGAGGGCCAGAACAATGGCTGACTTCGTTTCGCTGGCGCAAAAGCCCTTGATTACTGGTAACAAGACACCGGCGGATGTCACGCGAGATATCTGCCACTCTCTCGAAGGGCGGCCCACGCCGCTGTGGTGGGGTGGTTTTCTCTTGGCTCTTTCGCTCCTGCTCCTCGGCGTGTTGGCCGTGAGCTATGAAGTCGCCACCGGGATCGGCACCTGGGGCGTGAATCGCACCGTCGGCTGGGCGGTGGGTATCACGTGCTTTGTTTTCTGGATCGGCATTGGCCACGCCGGCACCTTGATTTCAG
>JBGQCW010000018.1:0-12885 GCA_041495565.1 Candidatus Acidiferrum sp. | reverse complement strand
GAGATCTCCTCCCGGATACGATGGTCCAGCAGGATCACGCAGTCTGAGACGAACTCCTCTATGCCGTGCCGGGTCAGCCTGTCGGGGTGGTCCCGCTCGGCGGTAATGACCGTGGTCAATCCTTTTTGCTTGAGCCAGTTGAAAAGGCGGTGGATTTCGGCGCGCAGGATACCTGGGTTTGGCAAATTGCCGAAGAGCGTTTCAATGGTGTCCAGGACGACTCGCCGCGCCCCGACCCTCTGGACTGCGTCGGCAATTCGAATGAAGAGGCCCTCGAGGTCATACTCGCCGGTTTCCCCCAACTCGCTTCGCGTGACGGACACGTAGTCCACGAACAGTTTCTTCTCCGCCACCAACCGGTCCAGGTCGAAACCCAGCGAAGCGACATTCTTGGTCAGGTCGGGGATCGATTCCTCGAACGACATGAACACGCCGGATTCGCTGTATTGTGTAGCGCCCCGGACCAGGAACTCCAGTCCGAATAGTGTCTTTCCGGAACCGGCGCCTCCACTGACAAGAGTGGGGCGGCCGCGTGGCAACCCTCCCCCCGTAATTTCGTCCAAACCCTGGATTCCGGTGGCTGCTTTCGGCAGCGTTTTGGAAGATGGCTGGCTTGCTTTCTTCTTTTGTCCCATTTGTATCAACCTGGCCCCGGGCGATCTACGCGGGTTGGCAGTAGCGGAGCCATCGCCCCGCCTCGCACGGCGCCCTTACCAAACGGGGGCCACTCGGTCCCTTCACCATACACTGCTTATCTAGAAAAGCAGCTATAGTTTCTACCAGGATAGAGTGAGTGCTAGTTAGGTCCATGACTGTTGTAATCAGGTGATCTCACCGAGCATGGGGCTCGTGGGAGGCGCATTAGTTTGCTCAATGCCTGGTTAACGCACTAATCGGAAATTGACCCACAGCCTCTTGCCGGGCTTCTTTGACCCGATTCTCCGTGCATGCTAGTATCGGTTTCCGCCCGAGCGATTGGAATGGAATCCGTCACAACTCCTCTCATTATCGAGCTTCGCAAGACGCCGCTGAACGCATTGCACCGCCGCCTTGGCGCGAAGATGGTGAATTTCGGCGGCTGGGACATGCCCGTCGAATACCCGTCGAGCGGCGGCTTGATCGCGGAACATAAAGCGGTGCGCGCGAGTGTCGGCGTTTTTGATGTCAGCCACATGGGAGACATTCGAATCCGCGGCGGCAGCAAGCTAGGCGGGGCGCTTGCGGCGGTGCAGCACATCAGCATGAACGATGCATCAAGACTTGCCATCGGGCAGGCGCACTATTCGGCGATGCTCTATCCGGAAGGCACGTTTGTGGACGACGTGATCGTGCACCGGCTGGGCGACGATGATTATTTGCTGGTGATCAATGCAGGCACCCGCGTGAAGGACATCTCCTGGGTGCGTCAAAACACTCGGGAGTTTGATTGCAGAGTTGACGACCTAAGCGACGCGTACACACAGTTGGCGATTCAAGGTCCGCGGGCGATTGACGTAGTGCAGAAGCTAACCGACGCGGATCTGAGCGGCATCAAGAATTACTGGTTCACGCATGGGACGGTCTGCGGGCTGAAGAACACGCTGATCGCGCGTACGGGTTACACCGGCGAAGACGGATTTGAGATTTACGTGCCATCGGATGTGGCGGCCAGTGAAAAGGTGTGGAACCAGGTGATGGACGCGGGGCGCGAATTTGGAATCGTTGCCTGCGGCTTGGGATGCCGCAATACCTTGCGGCTGGAATCCAAGATGGCTCTGTATGGGCATGAGATCAGCGACAAGATCAACGTGTGGGAAGCGGGGCTGGACCGCTACTGCAAGATGGAGAAGGGCGATTTCGTGGGACGCGCCGCGCTGGAACGCGCGAAGGCGGCCGGATTGACGCGGACACTCGTAGGAATTGAAATGATCGATCGCGGCATCGCGCGTGACGAGTATCGAATCTGCCATGAAGCGGGCGAAGCGATCGGCGTGGTGACGAGCGGCTCGCCTTCGCCAACTCTTGGAAAAAACATAGCGCTTGCCTATGTGCTCCCCGCCTATTCGGCCGTGGGAACCATCTTGTACGTGGAAATTCGCAGCCAGAAGTGCAAAGCCCAGGTGGTTCCGACACCGTTTTACAAGCGGCCGAAAAAGGCCGCGGCACCGAGCGTATCCTGATCCGACCGGCACGATTCGAAGGAGCAGCCTGATGGCGTATCCGAAGCAATACCGCTACACGAAAGAGCATGAGTGGGTGGACGCGAAGGGCGATCTCGCGACCATCGGGATCACCGACTATGCCCAGCATGAATTGGGCGACGTCGTATTCGTCGAGCTGCCGAAGCCCGGAGCCAAGATTGAAACGGGAAAAACCTTTGGGACCGTGGAATCGGTGAAGGCCGTCAGCGAAATTTATGCGCCAGCCGCGGGCGAAGTTATCGAGGCGAATGCGGAGCTTCACAATATGCCTGAAAAAATCAACACGGATCCGCATGGCGCGGCGTGGCTGATCAAAGTGCGCCTCGCGAATGCCGCCGAGCTTGGCAGATTGATGGACGCCGCTGCTTACGAGGCGTACATCGCTGACAAAGCCAAGGAAACCCCGGCCTAATGCGCTATCTCCCGAAGAGCCCTGCCGAACGCAAGGAAATGCTTGCCGCCATCGGCGCAAAATCCATCGACGAATTGTTCTCCAGCATTCCGGAACGTTTTCGCCTGCGCGAAGCGCTGAAGATTCCCGGACCCTATTCGGAAGCCGAAGTCATCCAGTATTTCAAGGACCGCGCGGCAGAAAACTCGACTGGATACACGAGTTTCCTCGGAGCGGGCGTCTACAACCATCTGCGCTCGGTGGTGACGGACGCCATCATTCAGCGCGGCGAATTCCTCACGTCGTACACGCCTTATCAAGCCGAAATCACGCAGGGCACCCTACAGGCCATCTTCGAATTTCAAACGCTGATGTGCCAGCTCACCGGTCAGGAAGTCGCGAACGCTTCCATGTACGACGGCTCAACGGCGACGACGGAAGCCGTGCTGATGGCGGAGCGGCTCACCGGCCGCCAGCGCGTGCTGGTGGCGCGATCCGTGCATCCCGAATACCGCGATGTGCTGAAGACCTACGCCAAGAATTCCGGATTGCGCGTCGAAGAGATCTTCTTCACGGCGAGCGGCACGGTGGATGCGAAGGCGCTGCAGGCTGCACTGAAGGACGATGTCGCCGCGGTGGTGGTGCAATCGCCGAATTTTTTTGGAGTGATCGAGTCCCATGCTCCGCTCGCTGAGGCCGCGCACGCTTCGGGTGCCCTGTATGTCGTTGCGGTGGCGGAAGGCGTTTCGCTCGGGCTGATCCGCCCGCCCGCGGAAGCGGACATCGTGGCGATGGAAGGCCAGAGTTTCGGACTGCCGCCGAGTTACGGCGGACCGTATGCCGGTGTGATTGCTTCGCGAGACAAATTCGTCCGGCAAATGCCCGGGCGGCTTGCGGGACAAACGATAGATTCCGAGGGTCAGCGGGGATTTGTGCTCACTCTTGCGACGCGCGAGCAACATATTCGCCGCGAGAAAGCCACTTCGAATATTTGCACCAACCAGGCGCTTTGCGCGCTGGCCGCCACGGTGCATCTCACGCTGCTCGGCAAGGAAGGTTTGCGCGAGATGGCGCAGCAAAACTTGTCGAAGGCGCAGTTTGCGCTATCCGAGCTGCTGAAGATTCCCGGCGTGCGGCGCACGTTTGACGCGCCATTTTTCAATGAATTTGTGGTCGAGCTCCCGCGCTCGGTGAAACTGATCAATGCACAGCTCTTGCGCGAAAAGATTATTGGGCCGTTCGCACTGGGCACACCGTATCCGGAACTCACGAAGCGTGCGCTGGTTTGCGTTACGGAAACGACGACGCGCGCGGAAATTGAACGATTTGCGGGCGCCCTGAAGCGGGCGCTCGAACAACCGATCTAGAGCAAGTCACCCTTTGTCGGGGCGCCTCGACAAAAAGAAAGCTGAGAATGAAAGACAGAATCAAAAAAGCATCGCGCCACACGAATCAAAGCGAAGGACTGATCTTCGAGAAATCGTCGCCGGGGAAGCGCGCGTTCGAATTGCCGCCGCTCGATGTGCCCGCCGCCGATCCCGCGAAATCGCTTGGAGCGAATCACCGCCGGGAAGGCATTGAAGGGTTTCCCGAAGTGAGCGAGATCGAAGTGTTGCGCCACTTCACTCGCCTTTCGACGTGGAACTACGCCATCGACCTGGGCATGTATCCGCTGGGCTCCTGCACCATGAAGTACAACCCGCGCGTGAACGAATTCGTCGCCCGTCTGGACGGGATTGCCACGGAACATCCGTACCAGCCGCAGGAGCTTTCGCAGGGCTGCCTCAAAATCCTGCGGCTGCTGGAAAAGTGCCTGCTGGAAATCACCGGCATGGATGCCATCACGTTGCAGCCGGCAGCGGGCGCGCACGGCGAAATGACCGGCATGCTGCTGATTCGCGCGTATCTCGAGAAGCGAGGGAATCCGCGGAAAAAGGTGCTGATTCCAGATTCCGCTCACGGAACGAATCCGGCGACGGCGGTAATCGCCGGCTACGAAGTTGAAAACATCAAATCCGAATCCCACGGACAGATCGATGTGGAGAAGCTGCGCGACTTGGTGACCGCCGACGTCGCGGCACTGATGATCACGAATCCTTCTACGCTCGGCATTTTCGAACAGCGCATTCCGGAGATTGCGGAGATTCTGCACGCCAAGGGTGCGCTGCTCTATATGGACGGCGCGAACATGAACGCGCTCACGGGGGTGACCCGTCCCGGCGATCTCGGCGTCGACGTGATGCACTTGAACCTGCACAAAACGTTTTCGACGCCGCACGGCGGCGGCGGGCCGGGCGCGGGCCCGGTGGCAATGAAAAAGATTCTCGAACCATTTCGGCCCGTGCCCATTCTGGTGGAAAAAGAAGGCGGGCGCCTGGCGCTGGAACCGGTGCGGCCGGATTCCATCGGCAGGGTGAAAGCCTTCGCAGGCAATTTCGGCGTGCTGGTTCGCGCGCTTGCCTATATCCTCGCGTACGGCCCGGGCGTGCGGCAGGCCACGGAAGACGCGGTGCTCAACGCGAACTACATTCGAAAGAATCTTGAGGGCTTTTTCGAACTGCCCTATTCCCTGCCCTCGATGCACGAAGTGGTGTTCAGCGACGCCATCCAGAAGAAAAACGGTGTGAACACCATGGACATTGCCAAGCGCCTGATCGACTACGGCTTTCATCCGTACACGACCGCGTTCCCGCTGATTGTTCCCGGCGCGCTGATGATCGAGCCGACCGAATCGGAATCCAAGGAAGAATGCGACTTGTTTATTGACGCGATGAAAGCTATTGCGGAAGAAGCCGCCACGAATCCGCAGATCGTGAAGACCGCGCCGCACACGACGCGCGTCCGGCGTCTGGACGAAGTAGGCGCCGCGCGCAAACCCATTTTGCGCTGGAAGCCAGCGCCCCCAAGCAGCGAAGCCGCGGACTGATCGAAGAAGGATCCGTCGTGGCCGGACTCCGGGCAAGTCGAGTGCCCAGCCACCGCATCGGCTTCCGTCAATTTTCTACAAGACGCACAACTCCACGATTAAGTTTGTCAAAGTTCTTCTCACTTAAACTCTATAAGTAGAATTTCAATTCTTGATTGCCTTGAGAAATTTCTCGCCTGCGGTCGGATTCGCTCTCTCGCTGCGGTTCGTAGGATCTTAGCGCTACTTGTTGAAGCGGACGGTGTCGAGGATTGTGGAAAAGGTCTTGTCATACTTGTTGTACGCTGCATCGGGGGCCACGCAAACAAAATAGATCAGGCCTTCGGGCCGAAGCACGGTCACGACCCAATCCGTTTCTTGGCCGCCGGCCGGAGAAACGTTGCTTAAGTACGTCGAAAGGCCGGGCTGGCCGTTCAAGCGCAAGCGATCACCTTGCCGCGCGATTTTCATACTCGGGTTCGACTTTTGAAGATCCTGAAGTACTTGCCGCGTAGCACTGTCCAGGGCATGCGAATCGCCGGGATCACCCTTGATCTGTGCCACACTCACGATCAAACCGTATGCCAGCGCGCTATGGCCGCTGCCGTCGTCCACTACGCCGCCTTCCGGCGCGAAGGAAACACCGCTTCCATCGCTATCGGGATACTTCTTCCAATTGTCCGGATGCTTCAAGGTATAAGCGTTTGCCTGATAGGTTGCGAAGTTGCCTGACGGCGGCGCGGGTACAGCCACTGGTCCCGCCGCCCCCGGGGCCGGCTTTTTCACTACGGGCAAAGCCAGCACTTCGCGCTTGATGGCTTCAAATTCGGCCGAGTCTCGCTTGGCATTGGGCTGCACGCCGCCGAGCTTGTCGATTTCTTCATCCACGCGCTCGACGCGGTGCTCGGGATTCGGGTGGTCGGAGAAAAACTCCGCTGGGTTCTTCCCTTTCGTCTCCGCCTCGAGCTTTTCAAAAAACTGCGCCATGGCACGCGGGTCATATCCCGTATCGCAGAGAACTTGCGTGCCCATCAGGTCGGCTTGCGATTCAGCCGTTCGCGAATACCGGAGGAGCACGCCGCCCGCGGCAAACGTGCCGAGCTGCGTCAATAGAGCTCCGCCGGTTGATCCGCCGAAAATGCCGCTGGCAATCCCAAGAAACCCCTGCATCGCCTGCGCTTTCGTGGCCTGGTTCGTGCCGTGGCGCAGGGCCACGTGAGACAACTCGTGCGCCATCACGGCCGCGAGCTGCCCTTCATTGTCCGCGGCCTCGATGGCGCCGCGATTCACAAACACATATCCGCCGGGCAATGCGAACGCGTTGATGGCCTTGTCGTTCACGCAATGAAATTCGAATGGATACTGCACGCCGCCCGTCGGTAGTTTGGACGCCAGGCGCGTCCCCAGCTGCGTGAGATAAGCGTCTACTTTTGGATCGTTGCACGGGGGCAACTGCTTCGCGGCATCCACGGCGGCTTTCTTCCCGAGCTCGACATCTTGTTGCGGAGAGAACATGTTCCATCCGGGCTTGAGCTGTGTGCGCTGCGCTGAGAGGCCTGGAACGAGTAGAAGGGATATCCCGAGAAAAAAGCCTGTTCCGATTGCAGGTTTGATCACACGCGCCTGCGGTTTTCGAACGGCGTGTGCCACAGCAGATTCGGAACTCGGCCCATGGATGCTCACGACGACCTCCAAAAGCCCATACAAAGTATGGATGGCAAACCACGTTTCAAGGTTACTCTACACCGGCGGTGAGTGAAAAGAAAAAGCCCGGGTGGTTGGCCACCCGGGCGAATTCGGAGAGAGAAGAAAATTGATCTAGCGAGCCATGCGCGGCGGAGGCTCCGGGGAAGTTGTCACGCCAAGAGCATCAATGGCCTTGCCGCTTTTTGCTGGAAGGGCTCGCGCGGTGACGACGGGGTCCGGCCGGCGCGCAGGCAAAGCCAAGTTTTCGCCCTCGCGGACAAAGGTAAGGCAGTCCTGCTCCTTGTTCCAGTCAATGCAAACGAGGTCGCCGAGGTGCACTTGCTCGGTCGCGAGCAGATTTGCCAGGGGATAGACCACATGGCGTTCGATGGCGCGCTTCAAGTGACGCGCGCCGTAGCGTTGGTCCGTGCCTTCCTGAAGAAGGAAGTCGCGGCCCGCTGGAGCCACGCGGAACAAGAACTGACCCTTGGCTGTTTCGAGAACGCGCTGCTGCACTTGGCCGAGTTCGATCTCTAAAACTTGTTCGAGCTGCACGCGCCTTAGAGGATGAAACACAACCACTTTGTCGAGGCGGTTCATGAACTCCGGGGAAAACTTCCGGCGAGCCGCTTCCACCGCCGTGCGTTCCACTTTTTCATCGAGGCCGGCGGCAGGCTTGTCTTTCGGCTGGATAAAGCCCATGCCACCCTGCATCAATTCGCTGATCTCTCCACCGCCGAGGTTCGACGTCAGGAAGATAACCGTCTGGGAGAGGTCCACGCGGCGGTTGTCGCCCAGTGTCAGCGTGGCCTTGTCCAGCATGCCGAGCAGCAACTGCCACAGGGCGTCGCTGGCTTTCTCAATCTCGTCGAAGAGCAGGAAGCTGAGCTTCAGTTTTTCCGTATGGCTGGCGGCCAGCGCTTCTTGAGTGATCAACGGATGCGTTTCGCGGTGTCCCAGGTAGCCTGGAGGTGAGCCAATCAGCTTGGCGATTTCGTGCGAGTGCTGGAACTCCGCGCAGTCAACCTTAATTACGGCGCGAGGGTCTCCGAAAAGGATTTCCGCGGCCGCTTCCACGATGCGAGTTTTTCCCGACCCCGTCGGCCCGAGGAACAGCAGGTTGCCTACGGGGCGCCCTGGCGAGTTCATTCCGGCACAAAACACCTGGAACATATCCACGAGGGATTGCACGCCTTCTTCCTGCCCGACGATCTTGGCGCGCAAAGAAGACTGAAAATCGCGCGTGTCATTGCTGCGGATAGTTGGATCCAGTTGCTGGCGGACGGCGGCTTTCATTTCATCGACCCTTCCTTGCAACCGGCTCCCCCGGGCGCAATGCGCGTCTCAGCCAAGCGCAACCCTGAGATATTGCATGGGGATGGCCAATTCTTTCCACAAGGAGGTGGGCCGGAAAGAACCGCAAACTCAACAACATACAAAAGTTGCAATTCTGGAAACTGTCTCAGCCCCTGAGATTGTGTTTCATTCGCGTGCAAAGTGAGAGGGCTGAAACAGTTTGTGTCAGTGCTCGAATGACAAAAAGGGGCGCATTTTTCAATGCGCCCCATGCCCTAGTTCAAGTGATACTTTAAGAATTGGAACGATCCTGCTTTTTCCGGGATTGCGGCGTTGCACCAGGTCCTCCGGAGGGCTGCGCCGCTCGAGACTTCCGCTCTTCGATGGCTTCCGCTGGTGCATTGATAGACTTGCCATCCTTTGCTTCCACGGAAGCGGCGACTCCGCCCGCCTGGGGCGATGGATTCTGGATCAATGCGCCCTCGCCTTCTCGGACAAACGTCAGTTGATTGTGGCTCTGATCCCAATCGATGCACACCAAGTCGCCCAAGCTGACCTGATCGGTGGCCAGCAGATTCGCCAGCGGATAAACCACATTGCGTTCGATGGCGCGCTTGAGGTGCCGGGCGCCATAGCGCTGGTCGGTGCCTTCCTTTAGAAGGAATTCCCGGCCTGCATCCGTCACGCGAAACAGGAATTGTCCGTTGGCGGTATCCAGAACGCGCTGTTGCACTTGGCCGAGCTCGATGTCGAGCACTTCCTGGAGCTGTTCGCGCCTTAACGAGTGGAAGACGACTACCTTATCGAGGCGGTTCATGAACTCGGGTGAAAACTTGCGCCGCGCCGCCTCTACCGCTGTGCGTTCCACTTTTTCGTCGAGGCCGGCAGCGGGCTTGTCCTTCGGCTGGATGAACCCCATGCCTCCCTCCATCAGGTCGGTAATTTCACTGCTCCCCAGGTTGGAGGTGAGAAAGATTACCGTCTGGGACAAATCGACCTTGCGATTGTCACCCAGGGTGAGTGTGGCCTTGTCCAGAATGCCCAGCAGCAACTGCCAGAGGGCGTCGCTGGCCTTCTCAATCTCGTCGAAGAGCAGGAAGCTGAGCTTTAGCTTGTCCGTGTGCGACTTCGCCAGTTCTTCTTGCGTGATCAGCGGATGGGTTTCACGATGTCCCAGATACCCCGGAGGCGAACCGATCAGTTTGGCGATCTCGTGGGAATGCTGGAATTCCGCGCAATCGACTTTGACGATCGAGCGGGGATCTCCGAACAGGATTTCCGCAGCAGCTTCCACGATGCGTGTCTTGCCCGAGCCCGTCGGCCCGAGAAACAGGAGATTTCCTACTGGGCGGCCGGGAGAGTTCAGTCCCGCACGGAAGACCTGATACAGGTCCACCAGCGACTGGACACCTTCCGCCTGCCCGACAATTTTCGTCAGCAGCGCCGTCTGGAAATCCAGCGTGTCCGTGCTGCGCTTGCTCGGGTCAAGTGAAAGGATGTATTCGTTCATGACGTCACCTCAGGGCAATGTCATGCGGTGTAGTGTATTTCTCTTTCGCCACGCCGCCAACATAAGAGATGGTTTCACTGCGCAAACTGCGTCCAATGAGTAACGCGGCAAATGGAGTGGAATCGGCGCGAAACTTCGCATCACATTTTTTGCTGCGTTTCATCGGTCCTTCGCGTCTTTGGTTCATCACGGCGTTTTCCCTCTTGGCATTCCTCACTCCCATTAGATGCTCGTTGTGCCGTGCGGTTCCCAAATCACTGGCAACTTGCGTCTACTGCATTAAACCCGGACGCAGGATTTTTCTCTTGTTCTTCCGTTAGAGCACACCTACGATGACGTGCGCGTTTTTGCAAAGCGCTGGGAGATTCACTCGAAATGTCCTGGGATCAGGTCTATCGGTACGTACAACGAATTCCCCGCGGAAGGGTTCTAACCTATGGAGGATTAGCTAAAGCCCTGCGCCTTTCCGGTGGAGCGAGAACCGCGGGGCGCGCGATGGCTGCGACTCCCTCGGGGAAAGGCATTCCCTGGCATCGCGTTCTCGGCGGGCGCGGAAAAATCCTGATCCGCGAACCCTACGCATCCCTGCAAAGAAAGCTTCTTGAAAGCGAAGGCGTCGCGATCGTCGAGTCTCGCGTCGACCTTAAACGCCACCTCTGGAAACCGCCCCGAAAAGCTGCCGTGAAACAGAAAGCTCTCCGCAAACGTATTCGAAAGTGATATCGCCGGCGGTTGGCGCCTGGTCGCTGCGAAACAGGCGCCTATCTGCTGTATGCTATACGCTCTTTTCGAGGGTGACCCCAGCCGAGTGGGTGGTCCGCAACGATGGCAAATTCCGTAATTCAAGTGGAGAACCTCGTCAAACGTTACGGCGAGCTCGAGGCTGTTCGCGGCGTCAGCTTCAATGTCGAAGAGGGCGAGGTTTTCGGCCTGCTTGGGCCCAACGGCGCCGGCAAAACCAGCACCGTTGAAATCCTCGAGGGGTTGCGCACCTTGGACAGCGGCCGTGTCTCCGTCTGCGGACTGGATCCCCAGCGCAACGCGCGGGAACTGAAGAATGAAATCGGCGCGGCGCTGCAATCCACTTCGCTCCCTGACAAATTGCGCGTGATGGAAGCGTTGCGGCTTTTTGCCAGCTTCTACAAGCGGCGGCGGGATCCGGAAGAGTTGCTCAAGCGCTTCGGTCTGGAAGAAAAGCGCAGCACTTTTTACAACCAGCTTTCGGGCGGACAGAAGCAGCGGCTGGCACTGGCCATGGCGCTGGTCAACGATCCGAAAGTCGTCTTTTTCGATGAACCGACTGCCGGACTCGATCCGCAAGTGCGGCGTGAGATCTACGACATCATTGAAGAGCTCCGGCGCGAAAAGAAAACCATCGTGATGACCACGCATTACATCGAGGAAGCCGAACGCCTTTGCGATCGCGTCGCGATCGTCGACCACGGAAAAGTGATTGCCCTCGGCACCCCGCGTGATCTAAAAGCGCATTCCGGCGGCACCACGCGCATCGAAGTTCGCCTCTCGAAACCGGAGACCAATGGAACATTAAAAGATTTGGACGGGGTAATCGACGCCCGGCAAGTCGGCGACACTTATGTCCTTCATTCGCAGCGCCCGCCGCAAGCGATCGTCTCGCTCGTCAAACATCTCGAAGCGCAGGGCAATGATTTGATCAGCCTGGAAATCGCCACTCCGTCCCTCGAGGACGTTTTCATAGAAATGACCGGAAGGAGGTTGCGAGATTGACAAACTTTGCCACTCTGACGCGCATGCGCATTCAGCTCACGCTGCGCAATAAAATGTTTTTGTTTTTCAGCGTAATCATGCCCTTCGGATTTTTCTTTCTCTACGCCGGAGTTTTCGCCAAAGGTATCCCACTCGTGGTCCGATATTTTCTGGGCCCGGTCATCGCCTTGACCGTCATGGGCAGCTTCTGGGGTCTCAGCGCCGCTCTCGTCATGTTTCGGGAACAGGGCATCTTGCGCCGCTTCCACGTGACGCCGGTAACGGCTAGTGACATGCTGGCCTCCAGCGTCGTCGCCAACTTCGTACTTACGTTGCCCACGGTTCTCCTCGAACTCCTCTTCGCGCGCTTCGTCTTTCATGTGACGAATTTGGGCGACCTCTTCTCGGCGTTTCTGCTGATAACCATCGGGACCATGTCGTTCGCCTCCATGGGCCTCGTTGTCGCCAGCGTCACCAACACCATGCAGGAAACGCAGGTCATCAACCAGCTTATCTGGCTCCCTCTGATCTTCCTTTCCGGGGCGACTCTCCCGCTCGCCACTCTTCCGCAGGTCGTCAAGCGCGTTGGCCTTTTTCTCCCGGCCACCTACCTCGTTACCGGCCTCCAAAGCGCTATTTACTGGGCCT
The DNA here is from genome assembly GCA_041495565.1 of Candidatus Acidiferrum sp. Taxonomy (GTDB): domain Bacteria; phylum Acidobacteriota; class Terriglobia; order Acidiferrales; family UBA7541; genus Acidiferrum. The sequence goes on along the minus strand of JBGQCW010000018.1, from coordinate 544 downwards.
TTGCTCCCTGGAGTCTGGATGTTTTGCTCGCGCTCGGCTCGCTCGCCGTCTGGGCCGCCCTCACTTTCTTTTTGTCGGCCCAGCTCTTCCGCTGGGAGCCCGAGTCCAAAATTCCCCGCCGAGCCAAACTCCTTGCAGCAGCCACCGCCATCCCCTTCCTCCTATTGGGGATTTGGGAAAACAAAACCAACCGGACCATGGCGCAGGCGCAAGCTATGTATGAATCGCTCAGTGCGCCTTCGAAATCCGCTCCGCCGGCCGATTCGCGAAAGTAGCTCGGCATTTCCGGCCCGCGCGCGCTTCCAACACGCGCCAAATTGGTTTCGAAACGACCAGCTCCAGTACGCTTGACGCATTGACGCTTCGTCCCGGGTACCGTATTCTGCGATTTCGACCCGCACCACCGCGAGTGGCACCATCGAACAGGGAGCATCTATGCCGATTCAGGCGACCGAGAAAATCTGGCGCAACGGAAAGTGGATCAACTGGGACGACGCCAAGCTGCATGTACTTTCTCACGTGGTCAGCTATGGCTCCGCAGTCT